>JBGQDJ010000340.1:0-3742 GCA_041495805.1 Geobacteraceae bacterium | reverse complement strand
TCACCGTCAGGATAACCAAAACCGCACCCATACGATGGCTCAAGGGGAACGCAAAATACTGGCTCCTCCTGCCGCTCCTCACGGCGTCTCTTCTCAACCTGAATCTGGCCGGGCTCCTGGACCCTATAGCCATACTGGTCAGGGCGCTTACTTTCTTTATCCATCCCTTTCTGGGCGAGACCGCCCGCTCCGGCTGGGTGGGTCTCTACCGACTTCTCGGTGATCGTCGTGATATTCTCGATCCGGGCTACAGGGTTCTGAAAGATTACCTTCTCCCTTACCGGGAGACGCTTTACCCACTCGCATTTCTGTCAGCGATCATCTTCGTCGCCATCATCTGGCTGGAGCGCTACGAGAGTCGCAACTGGTGCCGTAACCTCTGCCCCCTGGGGACCCTTCTCGGCCTTGTGGCCCGGCTTTCCCCCTTCAGCCGGGTTCCTGCATCTCTCTGCTCCGATTGCCGCTCATGCGCCGAATTATGCCCCACATCGTTTGACCGGGAGATACTCAGGAAGGAGGAATGCATCCTCTGCATGGAATGCATGCTCCACTGCCCGAAGCAGCGTGCTGTTTTCCGCCTGACCGGTTTTAATCCGGCCGAGGGGGGCCCGGTGATGGAGCGGCGCGTCTTCATCGGGGGACTTGCCGCAGGTTTCTTCCTGGCAAGGCTCTTCAGGTTCCGGGACCCGGCACTACAGGCACGCCTCCTCAGGCCCCCAGGGGTGAGGGATGAGGCGGTGTTCCTAGAGAAGTGCGTCCGCTGCGGCGAATGCATGAAGGTCTGCCTGCGAAGCGCCCTCTACCCGGCATTTTCGCAGGCCGGCCTGGAGGGGCTCTACACGCCGATCCTGATACCGCGTCTCGGTTATTGCGAATACAACTGCACCCTCTGCGGCCAGGTCTGTCCAACCAGAGCCATCCCCGAATTGCCGCCGCGACAGAAAAAGCTGGAAGTGATCGGCAAGGCTGTCTTCGCCAAGGACCAATGCATCCCCTTTGCAAAGAGAATGGATTGCATCGTCTGCGAGGAACACTGCCCGATCCCGCAGAAGGCGATCCGCTCCGAAACGGTTACCATGACCAACTTCGCCGGAGCGCAGGTCAAGGTGCGCCTCCCCTATGTGGTGGACGAGCTCTGCAACGGCTGCGGCATCTGCGAGAATGTCTGCCCGCTGGAGGGGAAAGCGGGGATCGAGGTCTTTGCCGTAAAGGACAGAACGCCGCTGGTTGAAGGGGCCGGGGAAGGTCTTTTCACTGGGAAAGATCCCTACCGATAAGGTTTGAACCCAAAAACGGCATTTTCTCTCGCAAAAGCGCAAAGGTCGCAAAGAGAATCAAAGACTTTTTTGAGTTACAGACCCAGACCAAAAAGGTGATAGCCTAGAGCCTGTTAACTTCTTGTATTTCCTTTGCGTTCTTGGCGTGCTTTGCGCGAAACAGCTTTTTCCAGGATGAATGGTTACTGCAGGGGACTCTGAGCGGATCGGCTTCCCCGGCATATGGATTTACAAGGAGGATACAGTGAACAGTAATGTGAATATAGTTGTCAAAGAAGGTATCGCCGTTGTCCGGCTCAACCGTCCCGAGGCAGCGAATGCCCTGAATAGCCTCGTACTGACCCGGTTGCTGGAAACATTCGAAGGGCTTCGGGACAACATGGCTGTGAGGGGGATTGTCATCACCGGTGAGGGAAAACATTTCTGCGCCGGCGCCGACATCGGGGAGATGGCAAAGATGGACGACATGGCGGCGAAGGGTTTTGCCGAGACCGGCCAGAGGTTGATGTTCGCCATCGAGGGGGTTGGAAAGCCTGTAATTGCCGCGGTAAACGGCCACGCAGCCGGCGGGGGACTTGAGCTGGCCCTGGCGTGCGATTTCATCGTCGCCGCCGAGAGCGCCGTATTCGCTGCACCTGAGGTGAGGCTCGGCATCATCCCGGGTTTCGGCGGGACCAAGCGGCTTTCGCGGCTGATCGGCAAGGCAAGGGCCAAGGAGCTCATCTACACCGGCCAGGGGATAAATGCAAGGGTGGCATGCGCCATCGGCCTGGTGAACAGGATCTTCCCGGACGGAGCACTCCTTGACGGGGCCGTTGACCTGATGAAGGATATCTGCTCCCACAGCCCCATCGCCCTGCGCCTGGCCAAGGAGGTTATCGACACGGGGAGCGAGATCGACCTGACCAACGCCTGCAACATCGAGATGGATGCATTTGTCTTCTGTTTCAACTGTGAAGACCGAAAAGAGGGGATCAGCGCCTTTCTGGAGAAGCGCCGGCCAGATTTCACTGGGAAATGAGGATTACTCCGTGAGAAGTTCCTGCAAAACCTTGCTTATATCCTGAAGCCGGTAGGGTTTGACGAGCACCGCGCTGAATCCGTAATCCCGGTAATTGGCCATGATCGGGTCAGTGGAATAGCCGCTGCATACTATTGCTTTAATATCCGGGTCTATCCTGAGGAGCCTTTCGATACTTTCCTTTCCGCCGATTCCCCCGGGGATGGTCAGGTCCAGGATGACCGCGGAAAAAGGAGTACCCTCTTCGTTCCTCATTCGGTAGAGATCTATAGCTTCTGTCCCGTTTTCAACAGACTCGACCGTATAACCGAGCTCTTCAAGTATGGCTTTTGCAATGTCCCTGATATCCTCCTCATCATCCATTACTAGAACACTGCCGCTGCCATGGGATACCGCTTTTCGAGAGTTGGGTTCGGGTACATCTTGCTGTTCTGAGGCAGGCAGGGAGATATGAAACGTGCTTCCCTTTCCCAGAGTTGATGTCACACTTATTTTGCCGCCATGTTTCGTGATGATCGAGTAGCAGGTTGCCAGACCGAGGCCGCTTCCTTTCTGTTTGGTGGTGAAGTATGGGTCGAATATCCGCTGCAGATGCTCCTCGGAAATGCCGGCACCGGTATCCGTTACGGATATTTTCACGTATCTCTTACCTGCCTCAGGAGATTCGGCATTTTCGGCACTAATGGTTACAGTCCCTCCTTCCGGCATGGCCTGGACCGCATTGAGCACGAGATTCTGGATGACCTGGCTAAGCTGTCCTTCGTCCGCCTCTACCGGCCAGAGATCATTCGCAAGGGCGAATTTTACCCTGACGTTGGAACCGTGCAACGCAAAACCGGCCGCTTCCTTAAGCAGGCCGACTACCTCAATAATTTTTTTGACCGGTTCACCCCCCCGTGCGAAGGTAAGGAGTTGTTGCGCCAGATCCTTGGCGCGAGCAGTTGCATTCTCTGCTTCTTCCAGTCGTGTCGTCACTTTTTCCGGATCGTGCAGCTGCAAACGAGCCAGGGAGACATTGCCCAGGATGATCGTGAGGATGTTGTTGAAGTCATGGGCGATCCCCCCCGCCAGTACGCCGAGCGACTCGATCTTCTGGCTTTTCAGCAGATCCTGTCCGGCCTGCCTGAGTTCGGTGATCTCCTCCATTGTCCCTACATAGCCTGAAATATTGCCGTCCGGACTTTTCAGGGGAGTCACCAATGTCCGGACCCAGATCACTTCCCCTTGCGGAGTCCACCGCCGGTGCTCATGGGAATAGATATTCCCTGCGGCAACCGCCTCATTCCAGGCATTCTCATGTTCTTCGAGATCGTCGGGATGAATACCCCTGACCCAGCCCATCCCCATCCCTTCCGACGCGGACATCCCGGTAATATTCTCCCACCCCGGGCTACAGTATATGTTGTTCCCATCGCTGTCCGTCCTGAAAATGCCGATCGGAGCG
>JBGQDJ010000339.1:0-3751 GCA_041495805.1 Geobacteraceae bacterium | reverse complement strand
GGATCTGGACAAGCAGGTTGCCGACAAGATGGCCCAGGGGAAAGCAAAATTCAAAACCGATGCCGAGTACGAAAATGCCCTCAAATCCGCCGGATTGACCCCGAAGGCGCTGGAGGAACTGCTCCGCAAGGATATCGTCATAAACAATCTGGTCGTAAAGGAGATCGCGCCTAAGGTCTCTGTTTCAGACGCTGACGCCAAAAAATTCTATGATGAAAACAAGGACAAGTTCAAGCAGCCGGAGCAGATCAAGGCCAGCCACATCCTCTGCAAGGTAGATCCTAAGGCATCTGCGGAAGAGAAGAAGAAGGCTAAGGAAAAGGCGGCTTCGCTCCTGAAGGAGGTCAAAGCAGGCAAGGACTTCGCTGAACTCGCCAAGACCAACTCTGACTGCCCGAGCAGCAAGCAGGGTGGCGATCTGGGCTTATTCGGCAAAGGTCAGATGGTGCCCGCCTTCGAATCGGCCGCCTTTGCCCTGAAGCCGGGTGAGGTAAGCGACGTTGTGGAGACCCAGTTCGGTTATCATATTATCAAGGTCACTGAGAAAAAAGATGGTGGCGCCGCCAAATTCGATGATGTAAAGGACAGAATTCAAGAATACCTTAAAAACATGAAAACTCAGAAAGGGGTGCTCGATTATATTGCCAAGTTGAAAGAGAAGGCAAAGATCGAGAAAGCCTCCAACTAATTTCCACTATGAATCTCGTTTTGACTTAACAAAAAAGCCCGTTCCGCGGGCTTTTTTCGTTGCAATCACCTTTGCTTCTATTCTAACCCCCACTTCCCGATTTATCCCTCTTTTCCAAAAACATCGATATCAGGTCAACCGGCACCGGGAAAATGATGGTGGAGTTCTTCTCCGCGCATATTTCCGTCAAGGTCTGGAGAAATCGGAGCTGGATCGAGGTCGGCTCAACAGCCAGCACTTTGGCTGCCTGGGCAAGCTTCTCCGATGCCTGCAGTTCACCCTCGGCGTGGATTACCTTGGCGCGACGCTCCCTCTCTGCCTCTGCCTGCTTGGCAATGGCACGCTGCATCTCTTGCGGCAGATCGATGTTCTTCACCTCCACGTTGGACACCTTCACCCCCCACGGTCCGGTATGGCGGTCGAGGATCTCCTGCAGTTCCTTGTTTATCTTATCCCGCTGGGAGAGAAGCTCGTCCAGCTCCACCTGGCCCAGCACGCTCCGAAGCGTCGTCTGTGAAAGCTGACTGGTGGCGTAAAGGTAGTTTTCCACCTCGACGATCGCCTTGTCGGCAATCATGACCCTGAAGTAGACAACCGCTGAAACCTTGACAGTCACGTTGTCGCGGGTGATGACATCCTGCGGCGGGACATCGAAGACCACGGTTCGAAGCGATACCCGCACCAGACGGTCAACCCCCGGGATGATGAAAAAGAGCCCCGGTCCCCGCATTCCGGCCAGCCGTCCCAGACGGAAGAGCACGCCCCGTTCGTATTCGGGAAGTATCCTGACGGCGCTGGCGGCAAACATGATGAAAAGAACAACAACAAAGATCAACGGCACATAGTTAAGGATACTGAACATTTTTTTATTCCCCTTTCACCCTTCATCCTTCACCCTTTCCTCACCTTTACCCGCAACCCTATTACTTCCGTGACAACCACCTTCTCACCCTTCGTGATCCTTTCAAAACTTTCAGCATCCCAGTACTCACCACGCACAAAAACTTTCCCATCCGGCATGATATCCGTTACCGCCCTCCCCTGCTCGCCCACAAGCCCTTCCGGTCCGGTCACGGGCCTCGGCCGGTGCGCCTTGACCGCCATTGTGGCCGCGAAGGCAAAGAACAGGGTAGTCATCAGCACCGTCGGCAGTATAACGCTCCATGACACACGCAGATATGACTCCGGTGACTGAAACAACAGTAAAGAGCCGAAGATCATGGCAATCACACCTCCGACAGTAAGCATCCCGTGGGAGACGATCTTGATTTCGGCAATGAATAGGACGATGGCAAGAAGGATCAGAAGTACGCCTGCATAATTGACCGGCAGGGTCTGGAAGGCGAACAGGGCAAGGATCAGTGAGATGCCGCCAACGACACCCGGAAGGATCACACCGGGATTTGAGAGCTCGAAAAAGAGCCCCATAAGCCCAAGCATCATCAGCATATAGGCCACATTGGGATTGCTGATGGTATTCAGTATCCTCTCCCTGGTCCCCATTTCGTGATGCATGAGTTCCACGCCGCTCAGCCTCAAGACCGTCTCCCTGCCGTCGCGTATTATATGGCGGCCTTCCAGCTTTTTCATGAGATCCTGCCGGTTGTCGGCGATCAGGTCAATTACATTTTCCGCCAGCGCCTTTTCCGCGGGAATGGAAATACTGTCGCGCACCATCTTTTTAGCTATGTCGACATTCCTGCTCCGCTTCCGGGCAATCCCCTCCAGATAGGCCTCCGCGTCGTTCAGCAGTTTTGTCTCCATGACCTTGTCGGGCTTTTCGCCAATGGCAACCGGATGATCCGCGCCGATATTGGTGCCGGGCGCCATAGCGCAGATGTCGGCGGCCATGGAGATCACCGCGCCCGCCGAAGCTGCCCGTGCGCCTGACGGTGCCACGAATACCGCAACCGGCACTGGACTGGCGAAGATATCCTTGACTATCTCGCGCATGGAGCTGTCCAGGCCGCCGGGGGTATCCATCTCTATCAGCAAAAGCCTGTCGCCGCGATCCGCGGACTCCTTCAGGTTACGCCGCAGATAATCGGCGGTCACCGGATTAATCGGGCCATTCACGGTAACAACGGAAACCTGTGGCGCTCCGGCAAAAAGCGGCAACGGGAACAGCATAATCAGATATATAAGGAACAACAGCCTGAACATATCGCCGCCCATAATAATAACTGTTTGATAATTATACCGTCTTTCCTCATGCAGTCAAATCCGGCCTTGTCAATCAATCGCAAGAATGCTATATATTGATGCCGGTGGCAAAATATGAACAAACAGATCAATATTCTTCTGGTTGACGATGAAGCGCCGATACGCGAGGCAATGCTTTTGCTGCTCAAGGCTGCCGACTACCGGATCACTGCGTGCGCTTCCGGACAGGAGGCATTGCAAACCCTCGCAAACGAGCAGTTTGATATCATCATCACCGACCTTTTCCTCCCGGACATCACGGGCATTGATATCCTCACCAAAGCAAAAGGACTTTTCCCGTCTCTCGAGGTTATACTCATCACGGGCCACGCATCCGCCGAGACCGCTGTCAGGGCAATGAAGGAAGGCGCCTTCGACTACATCACCAAACCCCTCAACTTTGAAGAGTTGCGCATGATTCTTGCCAAGGCCGTGGAAAAACAGCGGCTCTTAAGCGAAAACGTCTACCTGAAAAAACAGCTTCGAGATAAATACGAATTCAGCAACATCATCGGCAACTCCCCTGCCATGCAAAAGGTTTTTACACGCATCACCAAGGTCATCAAGACCGATTCGACCATCCTCATCCTCGGCGATTCCGGCACGGGAAAGGAGCTTATAGCCAAGGCGATTCATTCCAACGGACCGCGACGCGACAAACCCTTTATTGCCGTCCATTGCGGCGCCATACCTGAAAACCTGCTGGAAAGTGAACTGTTCGGCCATACAAAGGGGTCGTTCACCGGAGCAATCAGGGACAAGATAGGCAAGTTCGAAGCCGCAAACCACGGCACCATTTTCCTCGATGAAATAGGCACCCTTCCAATGCACCTCCAGATCAAGCTGTTGCGCGTCCTTCAG
>JBGQDJ010000338.1:0-3752 GCA_041495805.1 Geobacteraceae bacterium | reverse complement strand
GGCTACCTTGGCCTTAAATTCGGCGCTGTGACGTGTGCGATGTTGTGGCATTGAACCTCTCCTCTTTTAGGTTGGTTCATTGCTTATACACCTGTCTCAATATCCCCGTCCACTTCATAAGGCAGCGCCGAATTTTCTTGCCATAGTCGCAGGAATTCTGTTTTCGAAGAAAAACCACGCATGTCCTCCATTGCCGGAGCGTGAGCGCTCAATGGCAACAGGGATGTCAAATTCCGTGCAGACGTCTCGCAAAGCTGAAATATCCTTCTGCCACCCTTGATCATCAAAATCGATCGCTAAAAACCAGCATGTTTCATCCAGGCACATCGGGTAAATTCCAGCCACGAAACCGTTAACGCCGCGCAAATGGCCATCAATAACCGCTTCATCCAGAACAGCATATTCCTTGGAACCGCAACCGGTGCATTTTCCTTTTGGTTTTGCGCATAATCCGGCTGTCCATTCATTCAGACAGAACGGCGAATACCCGAATGTCCCCTTCCTTTTGTTTTCCCACCTTTTGGAGTAAACGTCGTCTCGGCCTTTAAAGAGCGACATAAATAGCTTGATTTTGTCCATGGAGTCCGATTTATTGCTTATGTTTGAAGACAATACTTTATCTGCAGGCTCCTGTTCAGGTGTTCCCTGGTCAGACTTATACTCATGGCCTCCATCAGTAATTGTCGATGGTTCCGCAATACCCAGATGCTCCTTCAGGCTTTTTATTTCCTCCTTCAAACTAACATTTTCAGACAGTAATGCCTGATACTTCTCAAGAAGCTCTTTATATTCCATATGCTCCGGCCTCCCTGCACAATTGACGACCGCGGAAAGTTCGGCCCATTCCCGCTCGATTAGATCTTCCACATTCTCAAAGGATATGAAATCGAGAACTTTCGTATCTCCCTGAAAATGCCTATGCTTGTAACTTCCTAAAATATCATGACTATAACATTAATCAACGTCAAATATGAGTCAAATTGTGATTCCGGGGAGTGTTAAGCGTTCAAGATTACAACGTTCTCACAGTGTTAAAACAAAAAACTGCCCCATCAGCACATAGCTGACCGAAGCGGCCTTTTTTGATTCCTTCATACATCGCTCCCGCCATCTTCAGTCTTACTTACAATCGCGGTAAAAAAGGGGCAAAAAAAGGGACACTCCCTGGATTTAATTGGAGTGTCCCTTTTTGTTGTTTTTACAGCTAGTTGCAAGCGAGATTTTTTCGTCAGGTCAAGGCGGCCGAGGATTTCGGCGGAGTCGTAGCAGCGCTACGTCGCACAACTATAATCCGCAGGCCAACGTCGAGCTGGCGGAAAAGGCTCGTTCGCATCACCTCATCATCTCGAAATGCCTGTCGTCGCAGGTCTCATCGACGATGTCGATGAATTTGTTGCAGATCGTGCTCACCATGTTGATCACCCCCTGATAGCCGATCAGCGGGTGGCGGTGGAGGTTGACCCGGTCGAAGATCGGGAAGCCGAAGCGGAAAAGTGGTATCTTGGCATCGCGGGCAATGAACTTGCCGTGGGTGTCGCCGATGATCCCGTCCACCGGATCGGTCATGACGAGGCTCCGCAGGTGCCAGAGGTCCTTGTTGATGTAAATTTTACCGTCCTTGCCGTAGGGAGAGGTATCGAGGAGCGACTGGATATCCTTCTCCACTTTCTTGCTCCCCTTACTGCAGAGGATATGGTGCGGCTTTGCCCCCATCTCCAGCAGGAAGGAGATGTAGCCGAGGAGATAATCCGGGTCGCCGTACACCGCGAACTTCATGCCGTGCATGTACTGGTGGGCGTCGGTCATGGCGTCGACAGCCCGTCCCCTTTCCTCCCTGATTGATTCCGGAACCGGTTTGCCGAACAACTCGGTTAGCTTCATAATGAAGGCGTCGGTCTTGGCGATACCGAACGGCGTAGCAAGCGAGACATGTTTCCCGGCGTAGTTGTCCTTGATCCAGGCAAAGGTCTTGGTGGTGGCATAGGACCCGAGGGTCATGGTCGCCTTGCCATTGATGGAATCAGCCGCTTCGTCCAGATTCGTCCCCCCCGGATAGATGCGGTAGGTGCCGTCCAGCGGCGAGTCGAACACGTCGGATATATCGCCCAGCAGGGTGTAGGGAATGCCGAATTCCTTGAGGATCCGCTTGTACTCCCGGTAATTGCCCGTATTGCAGTCGAAACCCGCGATCAGGTTGAGCTTGCCGGTGCAGCGCCCCTCCACCTGTTTCCCTTCGGTCAGGGTCTGGAGGATGGAGAGAAGCATGGCGTCGTAGCCGTGGATGTGGGAGCCGTTGAAGCTCGGGGTGTTGGCGTAAGGGATCGGGAACTCTTTCGGGACGAATCCTTTCTGCCGGGCGTTCTTGATGAATGCGGTCAGGTCGTCGCCGATGATCTCCGGCATGCATGATGTGAAGACCGGCATCATCTTCGGCTTATACAGAGTGAAGGCGTTTTCCAGGGCCTCGTGCAGGTTGTTCTGGCCGCCGAATACCGCGCCGTCTTCGGTCATGGCGTCTGAAACCGCGGGCGCCGGTTCGCGGAAGTGGCGGTTCAGGGTGCTTCGGTAGTAAGATGCACACCCCTGGGAACCATGCACGAACGGCAGCGATCCTTCAAATGCATGGGCAACCAGTTCCGCGCCCAGCGGCTGGCAGGCATGGGCCGGGTTGATCACCAGCGCCTGGCGGGCAAAGTTCTTTTCCTTATAATCATCGCTATTGATCCATGCCGCAACCCGATTCACTTCCTCTTCGGGTATCTCGGTAACAGGTTTCACTGCTAGTCCTAAGTTATTAGCCATTATCTTATCTCCTCTCCGGGGACTCATCTGTCCCACGGTCCGGGTTGGTAACTTCCATTTTTACAGGGATATTCAGGATAAACAGGATAAGATCTTTATTTCCATCGTGTTGTTCTTAATCCTGAATATCCTGTTTATCCCTGTTAATTCGGGTTTTCTATGTTTAGAACGGCGTCTTGACCAGGTTCCAGGTCGGACTGTTCACCGCCATGTCAATGTCGCGGGCGAAGATCGGGAAGCCCAAATAGGCGTGATAAGGGCCGGAGTAATCCCAGCTGTGCATCTGCCGGAACGGAATCCCCATCTTCTGGAACAGGTACTTCTCCTTGATGCCGCTCCCCACCAAGTCAGGCTTAAGGGTGTGAGCGAACTGTTCGAACTCGAATTCGGATACGTCGTCATAGACCACAGTGGCGTCGGGCATCTCCGAGGCGGTCCGGTCGTAGTCATCCCCGTGGGCGAACTCATAGCCGGAGCCGACGCAGATCATCCCGAGGTCTTCATAGGCGTTGATGGTGTGGCGGGGGCGCAGGCCGCCGACGTAGAGCATTACCTTTTTACCTTCCAGGCGCGGCCGGTACTCTTCGATGACCGCCTGCATCTGCGGATCGTACTTGGCGATGGCCGCCTCCACCTTCTCCTTGATAGAATCGTCGAACAGCTCGGCCAGCTTACGCAGGCTCTCCTTGATCTTGGTCGGGCCGAAGAAGTTGAGCTCGATCCAAGGGATGCCGTACTTCTCTTCCATCACCTTGCACATATAGTTCATGGATCGGTAGCAGTGGATAACGTTCAGCTTCACCTGGTGAGTGGCGGCAATCTTCTCCATCTCGCCGTCGCCGGTCCAGACGGACTTGACATTGAGACCGCACTCTTCCAGGAGGGGCTTGGTCGACCAGGCGTCGCCGCCGATGTTGTATTCGCCGATGAGAGCTATGTCATACGGACCG
>JBGQDJ010000337.1:0-3775 GCA_041495805.1 Geobacteraceae bacterium | reverse complement strand
TAGACACTGCCTGCTTTTCCCCTGCCTTGCGAGTTGCAGGCTTCTGGGAGAAGTACGGGCTCAAGGAGGGGACGAAACTCCTTTACGTGGGACGGGTCTCAAAAGAGAAGAACCTGGAACTTCTGGCCGAAACCTTTATCCGGCTGGCCGACAGCGGTTTTGCCTGTAACCTGGTCATAATCGGCGACGGGCCGTACCGGAAGGAGATGGAAGAGCGTCTTGCAGGCTATCCCGTACTCTTCACCGGTTTTCTCGAAGGGGATGAGCTTGCCGGGGGTTACGCCTCCGCCGACCTGTTCGTTTTCCCGAGCGGCACCGACACTTTCGGCAATGTGGTGCTTGAGGCCCAGGCTTCAGGGTTGCCGGTCATCGTTTCCGACCAGGGGGGGCCAAAGGAACTGATGACCGACGGAGAAACCGGGGTTGTCGTCCGGGCGGGGAGCAGGGAGGACCTTCTCGACGCCATTCTTTCCTTTCTCGTGGAACCGGAGAGGATCAAGGCGATGGGGAGGAATGCCAGGGCCTTTACGGAGGAACGACAGGTCGCGGCAGACGATATTTACAGCACCATCCTCCACAGCCAGAAAGAGGCTGTGAACTTCTGATAATACAGGAATCACAAATAACGAAAACAGGCCTGAGGAGAGAGAACAATGAAAAAAACTAAAAAGCTGGGGTATAATTGCATCGAATGCGGCAGTGCTGTAATCTCAAGCATTGTTGATGAAGAAAAGCCGATCTTCAAAATGGAAATAACCAACTTTGCCTGCGGCGCGGTTCTGAAAAGCACCTTCACCGCGAATGGCAACATTGCAAGAGCATCGCACTCCGGCTGCTTGCGGGATTAAGGGCTTTAACAATTCAGACCGTAGAGGAGGTTACATGGAAAAAATCAAAGTTTTGTTTGTCTGTATCCATAACAGTGCTCGCAGCCAGATGGCTGAGGCATACTTGAACGAACTCGCAGGCGATAAATTCGTAGCCGAAAGCGCGGGCATCGAGCCGGGGGTACTCAATCCCTACGCTGTTAAGGTCATGGAAGAAGCGGGCATTGACTTGTCAAGAAAGGAGACAAAGAGCGTATTTGATCTTTACAGGAAAGGATCGATGTTTGGTTATGTAATAGCCGTTTGTGATGCGGCTAATGCTCAAAAATGTCCCATATTCCCAGGTACAACCGAGAGATTGCAGTGGAGTTTTCCCGATCCGGCAGCGCTGCAAGGAACTGATGAAGAGAAATTGCAGGGAACGAGGCGAATCCGTGATGCCATAAAGGCACAGATAGAAGAATGGATAAAAACAATCTGAATTTAGGAGAGGACCTTCTATTCAGGTTGATAGACTTGAGTCTGAAGACTGTTAGGAGTATCCATCAACCTCCAGTCTTCAACCTCAGCACCTGGGTATTTCAACATGCTTTTTTCAGAGTGAAGGCAAAGGTGGATCCCTTGCCGAGAGTGCTCTCTACGGCGATATTCCCGCCATGAAGCAGGATGATATGTTTGACGATGGCAAGCCCGAGCCCGGTCCCTCCCTGTTCCCGGCTTCTGGCCGTATCAACCCTGTAGAACCGCTCGAAAATACGTGGGAGGTCTGATGGGGGGATGCCGATGCCGGTGTCGGCAACTGAAACCTGGACAAGGTCATCCGACTCTGTCGCGGAAATGGTGATAGAACCATGTTCAGGGGTATACTTGATCGCGTTGTCCAGGAGGTTGATCAGAACCTGCTCCACTCTTCCGGGATCGGCCATCACTGGGGGCATCTCTCCGGTATTATTCAATTCAATGGTGATAGCCTTGCTCCGCGCCTTATCCTCCAACAACAGGCATGCCTGGCGAACGATGCCGCTGATGGGGAACGGATCAAGCTTGATCGCCAGGTTCCTCGACTCCAACTCCGACAGGGCAAGAAGGTCTTTGATCAGTGTGGCCAGCCGGTCGGCATGGGAATTGATAATTCCGAGGAAACGGTCGGCGCGTTCCGGGTCTGTTTTCATTGCTCCGGAAAGAAGTGTTTCGGCATACCCCTTGATGATGGTTACCGGCGTGCGAAGTTCATGGGAGACATTCGCCACGAAGTCGCGCCGCACCTTTTCAAGACGCTTCAAATCACTGATGTCGTGAAAAACCGCGACAACCCCCTGTATCTCATCCCCATCCAAAAGCGGAAACCAGTGGGTCTGGAGGGTCCTCTCCTCGTTGAGGGGGTAGCAGAATTCTCCCACCCTCTCCTTTTTGGTTTCGATTACCCCCCGGAAAGCATCGTGAAGAGCGGGAATACGGGTGATGGCGCTCAACGGCTTCCCCTCTGTTTCGTCCTGTAGAGAAAACAGATCGCGAAAGGCCGGATTGACGAGTATTATCTCCCCTTTGGCGTCAGCAACCATGAGCCCCTCTCCCATGCCTTGGAGAATGGCA
This sequence comes from Geobacteraceae bacterium, assembly GCA_041495805.1. GTDB lineage: Bacteria > Desulfobacterota > Desulfuromonadia > Geobacterales > Geobacteraceae > JBGQDJ01. The sequence goes on along the minus strand of JBGQDJ010000337.1, from coordinate 1,355 downwards.
TTGAGCCGATTCTTTTCAGAACCCAGGCTCTGCAACTGATTCGCGATCCGGTCGGACATTTCGTTCAACACCCTGGCCAGTTCCCCCACCGCGTCGTTGTTCGTCACGGGGGCCTTCCCTGCGCATTCTCCCCTGCCGATCTTTGCGGTGATATCTGCCATGACCAGCAGCGACCTGTAAGTATCATTAAAGAGGATATAGCTGAACAAGAGGGATGCGCTTGCAGCTGTCGCAAACGCAGCGACCAAGGCACCGTAGACCTCTTTACCGATTATTCCCATGGTGAAGCAGAGGTAAAAATAGATAACGCCAATGGTGACAATCGTCACGAAAAGCTGGGAGAGTATAAGTTTCAATCGAATATCGCTACTCACACCATCTCCATTTTATAGCCGAAGCCGCGCACCGTTCTGATCAGGTTGCCGGCCGTTCCCAGCTTGGTGCGGAGTCTGGTGATATGGGTATCGACAGTGCGGGTATCGCCGATATGGGAGATTCCCCAGACATCGTTCAAGAGACGTTCACGGCTCTGCACCCTGCCGAGCCTTTCGGCAAGACTCAAAAGCAGTCTGAACTCGGTGCTCGTGAGAAATATCTCTTCACCAGCGACATTTACAATATGACGATCTGAGTCTATGGAGAGGAGTCCGATGTTGAGATTTACCACGGCGGCATCACCGCTGTTGGTGCGGCGGAGAATGGCCTTTACCCGGAGAAGAAGCTCTCTCATATTAAATGGTTTTGACATGTAATCATCGGCGCCCACTTCGAAGCCGACGACCCGGTCGATCTCTTCACCCTTGGCGGTAAGCATGATGATCGGAATCGAGGCCGTTTTCTCGCTCCCCTTGAGCGCCTTGCAGATGTCGATACCGGAGATTCCGGGGAGCATGAGATCTAGGAGGAGCAAGTCCGGTAAGGTGGTTTGCGCCTGCTTAAGCCCGGTAGTGCCATCTGTGGCAATGAGTGGGAGATATCCTTCTTTTTCAAGATGGAACGCTATCAGCTCCGCCAGATCCTGTTCATCTTCGATCACGAGGATAGTTTTCATTCGCAGAAACCTCTTTTGAAAGATTTCCTCAGAGTCTACTTAGGCTAAGTTACAAGGAGGTTAAGAATTGGTAAATATGTGTGAATAACTTGAAGTAACGGCCGGTCTTTGATGTAAAATCCGACACCCACGCGTGGAGATCAGATAAAGGGTAACCAAAAAAATGGCCGCTATTTATGATTAGCGGCCAGTAGTTATTGTGGTTTCTGAAGTGGTTGCGTTTTTTGAGACAAGGGTGTAAGCAATGGACCTAACCAACAAAGGAGAGGTTCAATGCCAACACATCGCACACGTCACAGCGCCG
>JBGQDJ010000336.1:0-3792 GCA_041495805.1 Geobacteraceae bacterium | reverse complement strand
TTCTCTCCATTCCAGGAGAATACTAAACTATCGTAACTAAACTTTTGTTAAACCTCGCATCAGCGGTTCATATTTTGCTTGAGGATGACGGAGGGCTTAAAGGTAAGCACACGTCTGGCCTCGATGGTTATGGCCTCGCCAGACTGTGGATTGCGCCCCCTGCGGTCATTTTTGGATTTTACTTCGAAGTTGCCGAAGCCTGCGATCTTGATCTTTTCCCCCTTAACCAGGGTCATCTTGATGATCTCAAGAACCTGTTCCATCAGGTCGAAGGATTCAGCCTTGGATAAACCGGCCTTTTCATTGATCAGGTTTACAATGTCTGCTTTGGTCATGGTTCCCTCTTTTTCAATTGATCATCACAATGCGTGACAGTCTTTGCCTAACCGCCAATTTATTCCAACAGATTTCGGTTTACAACAACAAATTTATTCATTACAGGGTAAAATAGATTGCAGCATGAAACATGCTTTGATCTTTTAGATGTACCGAAAGCCCGGTCAGAGCGATATCAGGAAAAGGAAAACATGGCATGTGTGGACGGTTCACCCTCCAGATCCCCCCGGAACTCCTGGCTGAAATATTCGGCTTGTTGGAGATACCGGTATTCCCGGCCAGGTACAACATCGCCCCGACCCAGCAGGTGGCGGTCGTCCGCAGCACTGGTAACGACCACAACCGACTGGATTTTCTCCGTTGGGGGCTCATCCCTTCCTGGGCGAAAGACCCTTCCATCGGCAGCAGGATGATCAATGCAAGAAGCGAAACGGTCCACGAGAAACCGGCCTTCCGTCACGGGATCAAGTTCAGTCGCTGTATAGTGGTTGCGTCAGGGTTTTATGAATGGAAGGAGGAGGATAAGCGGAAGGTCCCGCTCTATGTCCGCCTCAAGGACGGCTCTCCCATGTGCTTTGCCGGGCTCTGGGATCACTGGAAATCCCCGGAGGGGGAGAACATAGAATCCTGCACCATACTTACCACATCCTCAAACAGGTTGATCTCAACCCTTCACGAACGTATGCCGGTGATCCTCCACCGTGAAGAATACCCCCTGTGGCTCGACCGGGAAGTGACGGATCCGGAGAAGCTGAAGCAACTCTACCAGCCTTATCCCGCGGACCCGATGGAGATGTACCCGGTCTCGCCACTGGTCAACTCCCCGCACAACGAATCGCCAGAGCTTATCAAACCGATAGCCCCTTGACTTCCTGTCGCTCCGGTAGTATATCATTTGATATAGACAGGAGCTCCCATGGAAGACCTCACTAACAGACAAAAACAAGTTCTTGAATTCATTACCCGTTACGTCGAAGAGCAAGGCTACCCCCCAACCCTTCGCGAAATATCTCAAGAAATAGGAACGAGTGGTACCGTCTCCGCCATTCATCACCTGGTGGCCCTGGAACAGAAGGGGTACATCCGCCGTGAAGCTGGCAGTTCCCGGGGAATAATCCTAAACCGGGAGTCTCGGCCCGAAATTGTTCAGATCCCCATCGCGGGACAGGTCCGGGCCGGCCTCCCCGCACCGGCCCTGGAGGAGATCGAGGGATACTACCCCCTTGAAAAGATGCAACTCCGTGGGGGAACTTTCTTCCTCAGGGTCAAGGGCGATTCCATGATTAACGACGCTATCGTCGAGGGAGACCTTGCTCTTATCCGTCCCCAGGAAACTGCGGAAAACGGTGATATCGTTATTGCCATGATCGATGGGGAAGCGACCCTGAAACGTTTCTACCATGAACGTGACCATATCCGCCTGCAGCCGCGGAACCCGAACATGGCGCCAATCATTATCCCCGCTGGTGAAGAAGTCTGCATCATCGGAAAGGTCATAAAGATTGTCAGGGACGTCGATTAAGCCATGCTGCAAAGGATCAGAGAGTATATCCGGGTGGCCGTTATTCACGGGCCAGGCCCGAGGATCCGTCCTGTATGGTTTGACTGGCGCCGGCAGAAGCATACCGTCCGGGAAGTGACCTATCACTGGCGTCACAGGACAGGCGACGACCTGATACTTCATTACTCCGTTACAGATGGAACAGCGCTTTACGAGCTGGTTTACAACACTTCAGAACAGGTCTGGGTTCTCGAAAACATTGACGCGGACAAGGCATGAGCAAAGCAGCCACCGACAGAATAATCATGCACATCGACATGAACGCCTTCTTTGCGTCGGTCGAGCAGCAGAACAAGCCGGAGCTGCGCGGCAAACCCATTGCTGTGATAGGCAGCACCAAGCGCACGGTCATCACCACCTCTTCGTATGAGGCACGGGCTTTTGGCGTAAAAACCGGCATGAACACCTGGGAAGCAAAACAGAAATGCCCTCACATCATTTTTGTCATAGGCGACAACCGCAGATACACCTGGACATCATCCCAGATCGTGAAACTGATGATGCAGTTCACACCCCTCGTTGAAGTCTTCTCCATCGATGAGGCCTTCCTCGATCTGACCGGCTCAATGGGGCTATTCGGGAGTGCTGAACGGATTTCCGATCTTTTGAAGGCCGAGATAAAGCATCACTTCGGCATTACCTGCTCCATCGGCATCGCACCCAATAAACTTCTGGCAAAACTTGCTTCGGATATGCAGAAACCAGACGGTCTGACCGTCATCCGGCCGGAGGAGGTATCCCAGGTTCTGGAACGGGTACCGGCAAAGGATTTGTGTGGGATAGGGAGAAAGACGGAACGTCAGTTGGAACTATACGGCATCAAGACATGCGGCGACCTGGGCCGGTTTCCGGTAGAGATCCTCCGGAAGAAGTTCGGGATCATCGGTGAGCGTCTCCACCTGATGGGCCTCGGCATCGACGACTCTCCTGTTATACCAGCTGAGGATGCGGATGAAGTCAAATCGGTCGGTCACAGCATGACTCTGGAGCGGGACATCGAGGAAAGGAAAGAAATCCTGAAGTTTCTGCTACAGCTTTCGGAGATGGTTGGCAGGCGGGCCAGAAGATACAACGTGTGGGGCAAGACGGTCACCTTGAGCATCAGGTATGCGGACTTTGATACGTGGGTCGGGAAACAGGAGACCCTGACGCAGCACATCAACCAAAGTGAGGATATTTACCGGGCTGCCGTGGCCATCCTGGATTCATTGGTGTTGATGCAGCCGGTGCGGCTGCTGGGGGTTAGGCTAAGCAACCTGAGGTATGCAAGTAACCAGTTACCGCTGTTTCCCGAAGATCGGAAGAAGGCACAACTGGTAGAGGCCATGGATGAGGTCAATGACTGTTACGGAGATTTTTCAGTCACCTTTGGGAGCCTACTGGACGAGGAGAAGCCCAAGGATAAGGGGAGCCATGTCATCTCGCCTGCTTGGAGGCCGGACGGGATTCGGAATGTGGATGTGAAATAGCGAGGAAATGGATTTCTGAGGTGTCGATGACAATTGGTCCACGGGCTGTTGAGCAATTGTGCTGAACTCCTTGACACCACTGCCGGTGCGGGTGTATGTATGTGAATAATTTCTAAAAATGCCATGGATGGGGTGACGGGATGCCAGAGTGCAGGTCCATAAAGCCGCTTGGTCAGCGTTGAAGCTGATGGAGCGGTTTTTTGCTTTCCAGGGCACCAGATAGTCTCCAACAATTACTGGTTGATTAGGGTAGTGAGGGTGAGTAGATGAGTAAGATCAGAGTATATGAGCTGGCGCAAAAGATGGGTATAGAAATCAATGAGCTGATGACCAGACTAGATGCCTTCGGAGTCGAGGTTAAAAACCCCTTCTCGATTATCTGACCGCGGAACTTTAGCTTCAGGGAGGCTTATGACATTTCAAGAG
>JBGQDJ010000335.1:0-3800 GCA_041495805.1 Geobacteraceae bacterium | reverse complement strand
TGGCCGTTATAGAGAATATGGTTGTAGACCTCGTCGGCAATGATGAACTGGTCGTATTTGCGGGCTATGGCTACAATCCGCTCCAGGGTCTCTGCGGGGTAGACCATACCGGTCGGGTTGTCCGGGTTGATGAGCATTATCCCGGCGATCTGCGGATTGAACTTGACGTAGTTTTCCAATTCTTCCAGGTCTGGATACCAGTCATCCTCCGGCTTTAGCCGGTAGCAGATCGGCGCTGCATTTGCGTGCATCGCCTCTCCCAGGGTGTGGGTGGTGTATGTGGGCGAAGGAAAAAGGATCCGGGTCTCCGGGCGGAGGCAGCCGTAAACCTTGGCAATGGCGTCACCTAGGCCGTTGAAGAAAATGATGTCGTCGGGGGTTATCTGCACGCCGCCGCGACTGTTTGTGAGCCCGCAGACAAACTCGCGGGTCTCCAGAACACCGCGGGTGTGGCAGTAGCCCCAGGTATCGTCGTTCATCGTTTCGGCTACCACGATCTCCTTCATCCATGCAGGGATGTTCTCCCCTTTCATGATCGGGTCGCCGATGTTTTCCCAGTTTATCTTAACCCCATGCTTCTGGAGTTTTTCCGCCACATTGACGATATTGCGGATCTCATAGGTCATTTCACCTGCGCCGGTGCTTACCAGGTCGGTTCTCATTTATTACCTCTTTGATTCAGTTATTTATTTGCTGCAGATTCTCAACCTTCGTTTCAACGGCACTATGATATTCGCTCTGAATATAAAAAGGCCGTGGGAAAGAACCCACGGCCGGGAGTATGTATAAACTAGGTATACGGTTCCTATGGGGCAGAGGGCAATCCTGCGGCGAGAACCGCCGCGGCGCTGATAGCTCGTGCATCTCGTGCGGGCATTATGAAGGAATTACCGTACATATTATGATTTACTAGCACACACAGCTTTTCAAGTCAATGTTTTTGTGGGCTAATTTTTTCACCGACGGCAATCAGGAAACGGCCGTCGCCATCTCTCCAGGAGACCCAGCCGCGCAGGCCGGAATCGGTGCTGACCAGGACCCAGTCTCCCCTCAATTCGATCAGTTGCAGCTCTTCCCCTACGGACTGTGGGCTTGTCCGTGGCGATGTTTCCAAAGGACCCGCATGGAGGGTGTAACTATCCTTTTTCAGGCCGGGGAGAAGCCGGGCAACGCGCCCCTTGAGAAAATCCTTCCACGGGCAGTATTCCCACCAACGCGCCATGTCTACCCACCCTACCCGTCCGGCGTCGTCATAGGCGATAAGCATCCAGTTTCCGCGTTTTCCCATTACCGCCAGAGGATATTCAGCGGAGGGGAGGCGAAGGATGGAAGAGAGGAGGGGGATTTCATTGACAGCGCGCACGCCAATCCTCTCGACCCCCGGTTCCCGGTAAAAGGTTATTGGAGCTTGATTGGCAGTAGAGTCCGTGTTGAAAGGGCGGATGATCATAACCCCGTAACCGCTGAACGGGCGGGGTTGGGCTGCGCCCACAACCGCAACTTGGGTCAATGCCAGACAAAGGAATATACTTGCAACTCGCATTGCCATACTGTCAACCCTTGAGGAGACGCACCAGACCGGCCAGGTAAAGGACCGCTTCCGCTGTCCCCTCGTCAGGCGCCCATGCCCCCTTTTCCTCGTCAGTAAGCGGGCGGTAGGGTCCGGCCTTGGATTCGAAAAAGACCGTTCCGCTCTCCAGGCCGACCACGGTATGGAACAGGCCGTGCGGGATATCCACCGCCACGGCGCTGCCGGCAGGTGAGATAATCGTCTTTCTCACTACATTCCCGGCATCGTCGAAAATCAGCACCGCCATCCGTCCCCGCACCATGACCATGGATTCGTCCTTCAGCGGGTCCAGATGGCGGTGGGGACGAATATAAGAGTCAGGTTCCATGGCATTGAGGAGCCGGTGGCAACAGAAATCGTCGCCGGGATGAAAATTTAAATTTTTTCGCCTGCGCGGGTTTTCCTGTGCCTCGGCGATAAGTTGGTCCAGCATCTTCTGGTCGATTATGCGCAAGTTTCGCCTCTTAACAGCTTTATTGATCGTTTCCCTAAACAGTACCAGAGCGATGCTCATCCGGCAAGGGCTAAGAGTGATGCTGATCAAATTTCAAAAGTGTTTACAAACAGGGGCAAATAATCTAAATTACCAGCACGTTTTTTTAATAAAGGAGATGGGCCATGGACGAGTTGAAAAGCACCCCTTTGCTCGCCGAGCATGAGAGTCTGAAGGCCCTTATTGCCCCGTTCGGCGGGTGGACCATGCCGATACAGTATGACAGCATCATCGCCGAGCACCGCTGGTGCCGGGAAAAGGCTGCCCTGTTCGACATCTGCCACATGGGGGAGTTTCTTTTCCGCGGTGATATTGTTGCGAGCGGCATGGAAGAAGTCTTCTCATTTTCCGTCGCCGGAATACCGGTGGGCCGTTCCCGCTACGGCTTTCTCCTCAATGAGAATGGAGGGGTCATCGACGACCTGATTGTTTTCCGCCTTTCGGAGGACGAGGCTATGGTCGTGACCAACGCCGCCACCATCGACAACGACTTCGCCGTCATTGCCAACAGGCTTAGGGGTGGTGAATTTCGTAACATCTCCACCGCTACAGGGAAAATAGACATCCAGGGACCGTTGGCGAGGGAAGTGCTGGTGAAGGCGGCCGGCCCCGAGATCACCGCTCTCCCATTCTTCAAATTCACCCGATTGCGCCTCCTCGACGCGGATGCGATCGTAAGCCGCACCGGGTACACCGGCGAGCTGGGATTCGAGATTTTCTTCCCCTCGGAAAAGGTGGTGGAATTCTGGCGCCTGCTTCTCAACGACGAACGGGTAAAGCCCGCCGGTTTGGGCGCCCGTGACCTGCTCCGCCTGGAGATGGGATACAGCCTCTATGGAAGCGACATAGACGAGGAGACGACCCCCCTTGAGGCGGGGCTCGATCAGTTCGTCAATTTCAACAGAGAGTTTGCAGGTAAAGAGGCGCTCCTGCGGCAAAAGAAGGATGGGTTGAACAGGGTCAGGGCGGCCTTCCGGGTCGCCTCGCGCCGCTCTCCCCGCCACCATTACGGGATATACCACGATGGGACGCATGTCGGCCATGTGACCAGCGGTGCATTCTCGCCGATGCTGGGGTGCGGTATCGGGATCGGCCTTGTCAGGCCCGAGGCGGCCGCTATCGGTGCCCCGCTCATCATAAGGCATGAAAATGTAAGCATGGAGGCCAACGTCTGTGATCTCCCCTTCTACAAGGGTGGGTCGTTGCGCTCCTGATGGCTTCCGTTTTAGCTTCAGACAACAAATGAGTTGCTTTCAAGATATATAATCCAAAATTGGAAATGTGGATTTTTTGCAAGGTCAAGGCGATCAAGGGATGACGCGGAACTTGCGAAAAAGCCGCATTTCTGCCAGGGAGGGAACGATATGACGGAAACCTTTTACAGCAAGGATCACGAATGGGTAAATGTCAAGGAAGGGATTGCCTGCATGGGCATTACCGGTTACGCCGCCAATCAGCTGGGAGACGTCACCTTTGTGGAACTGCCGCAGGTCGGCAAGCGTGTGAAACAGTTCGATCCGCTTTGCAGCATAGAGTCGGTCAAGGCGGCGAGCGATATCTACGCGCCGGTGTCCGGAAAGGTGGTCAAGGTGAACGAGGCGCTGGAAGAAACACCGGAAATAGTCAACGAGAGCGCCGAAGTGGCCGGTTGGATCGCCTGGATCGAGATGGATGAGATGGCGGAACTGGGGAATCTGATGAATAAAGAAGGGTATGACGACTATGTGCGAGGTCTCG
>JBGQDJ010000334.1:0-3804 GCA_041495805.1 Geobacteraceae bacterium | reverse complement strand
TCACCCAGATTGGAAGTCGCCTCCCCCTGTGATTCCATATACGACGCAAGCTCGGCCTTATCAAGGGCTGACTGCAGGCTCTTTATGGAAAGGGCTATCTTGCGTTCAGTCTGGTCCACATTGAGTACGACCGCCTCCAATTCATCCCCGGGATTTGCAAACCCTTTTGGGGTGGCAAGCTTTTCATGGGAAAGCTCGGAGACATGCACCAGCCCTTCGATCCCTTCCTCGATCTCCAGGAAGATGCCGAAGTCTGTTACTGATGAAACCTTACCCTTTATACGGGTGCCCGGTTTGTATTTGACGGGTATTTCACCCCAGGGATCGGGATTGATCTGTTTCATCCCAAGAGAGAGCCGTTCATTTTCAGTGTCGACGCTCAGCACAACAGCATGGACCATCTGCCCCTTGGTGAATATCTCACCGGGATGTTTTACCCGTTTGGTCCAGGAGATGTCGGACACATGCACCAACCCGTCAATCCCGTCCTCAATACCGATAAACATGCCGAAATCGGTGATGTTCTTTATCTGCCCCTCTATCTTCGTCCCTACGGGATATTTCTCCCCTATTACCGTCCATGGGTTCTGCATGGTCTGCTTGAGACCCAGGGAAATGCGACGGTTGGAGAGGTCAACACCCAGAACCATTGCCTCGATTTCTTCCCCTACCTTGAGGATTTCCGAGGGGTGACGCACCCTCCTGGTCCATGAAAGCTCCGATACATGGATGAGCCCCTCGACACCCTCTTCAAGGGAGACAAAAGCGCCGTAATCGGTGAGACTTACCACCTTGCCGCTGATTTTTTCATTGACCGGATATTTTTGCTCAACGTCAAGCCAGGGGTCAGGCATTGCCTGTTTGAGACCGAGTGAAATTTTCCCCTTTGCACTGTCGTATTTCAGGACCATGACCTTGAGCTGGTCACCTACCTTTATTATCTCTGAAGGATGGTTCAATCTGCCCCAGGACATGTCGGTTATGTGAAGCAGCCCGTCAAGCCCGCCCAGATCCACAAAAGCCCCGTAATCGGTTATATTCTTGACCGTTCCCTGCAGGATCTGCCCTTCCGTGAGATTGGCCAGTGTCTCCTTTTTCTGGGACTCCCGCTCTTCTTCCAGCAGAACCCGGCGGGAAAGCACGATGTTGCCACGCTTTCTGTTCATCTTGAGGACCTTGAACATCCCTGTCGTGCCTATATATTTGTCCAGGTTGCCGCCCGGCCGTATATCAACCTGTGATGCGGGAAGAAAGGCCTGTACGCCTATATCCACAACCAGACCACCCTTGACCTTGCCGGTAATTTTGCCTTCTATGATGCCCCCTTCGCCGCCGGCATCCGCAACCCTCTCCCAGGCGACCTGGGACTCGGCCTTTTTCTTAGAAAGAACAATATACCCACGCTCGTTCTCGGCCCGCTCGAAGAGGACTTTTACCTGATCGCCCACATTCACCATGAGCTGACCGCTGTCATCTATGAACTCACTACTTGCAATGCAACCCTCGGATTTGTAACCGACATCGACCAGGACAAAATCTTGTGTAACCTGGACAACAACCCCTTTGACAACCTCTCCGACCTTGAGTTGCTTCAAGCTGTCATGAAACATCTCGGCGAATTCGCCTTGCGCCCCATGCTCTGACTCTTCGTCATTATCCTGAAAGCGCTTTATAGGCGCATTGTTGTTTTTGTGGATTTTCTTTTCGTCATTCATCTAATTAAGTACCCCCTGCTGAGTAGTTCGCATGTGAATCACGTTAAAATAGCACATTTCTATAAAATATCAATATTTTTTGTTTTTATTAATTCGTCCTATACATTCCATGACCTCGTCTATAAGCCATTTCGGGGTGGAAGCTCCGGCGGTGATGCCTACCCTGCCGACATCTTCAAACCATAAGGGGTCCAGCTGCTGGGCGGTTTCAATATGATACGTCTTCGGCTGCAACTCTGTGCAGACTTCAGCCAGGCGCCTTGTGTTGGCGCTATTGTAGCCACCGATAACAACCATGCAATCGACCTGCCTGGCGAGCGTTTTCGCCTCTTCCTGGCGCACTGCGGTTGCATCGCAGATGGTGTGGAAGACCCTGATCTCTCCACCCTTGGTGAGACACGCATCAACGACATTTTTCAGGTTCTCGAAGGACTGGGTTGTCTGGGCAACCACGCCGATTTTTCCCATCCGCGGGAGGCCGGCCGCCTCTTCACCGGAGCCGACCACATAAACCTTCCCATTCGCATAGGAAACGATCCCCTGCACTTCGGGATGATCCGCATCACCGACCACCACCACATCGTAACCCGCCTGAGACAGACTATTCACATGTTCCTGCGCCTTTTTGACAAAGGGGCAGGTAGCGTCGACAATTTCCAGTTCCTTGCGCACCGCTTCGGTCAGCTCCCCGGAGGCAACCCCGTGGGAGCGGATTATAATGGTCCCCGTATCCAGGTCGGCAAGATCCTCAAGGACCTTGACTCCCATCTCTTCCAGCTTCTGTACCACCTGGGGGGAATGGATTATCGGCCCCAGGGTAAAGGTCTCTTCACCCTTGTCAGCCGCCTCGAAGGCCATCTGGGTGGCCCTTTTGACGCCGAAGCAGAATCCGGCCTGTTTGGCGAGCAGTATTTCCATATATAAACCTAAGGTCGCTTGTATCTGGTTGCTGGTAACTTGTCATTGACAAAAAATACAAGCTACCAGCGACTAGCCACCAGCGGCCAGCCTTTCCTTTATTTTCTTTTCCATCAGATTCAGCACTGCTTCGATTGGCATCTCCGAGGAATCGATGTCGATGGCATCCGGCGCCTTCCGCAGGGGAGCATGTTCCCGCCGCTCATCCTGTTCATCACGCTGCGCGACTTCGGCGATTGTCCCTTCCAGGGAAACGTCCTCTCCCTTTTGCAACAACTCCAGGTATCGCCGCCTGCCCCGTTCCGCGGCGGAGGCGGTCAGGAAAAACTTGACTTCGGCGTCGGGAAAGACAACAGTGCCGATATCGCGCCCCTCAAGAACCACCCCACCGGACCTCCCCATTTCCCGCTGCCGCTCAAGAAGGATTTCCCTGACACTTTTCAGGGCTGATACAGTGGAGGTAAGAAGGCTGATATCCGGCCTGCGGATTTCCTCCGACACGTCCTCTCCGTTCATTACAACCCGGCAGATCCGGCCTGTTCTTGCAAAAGAGATATTTAAACCCCGGCAGAGAAGGGCCAATGACTCCTCGTCGTCAACCGCTATCTTTCCCCGTTTTGCCGCAAGGGCAACAGCGCGGAACATGGCGCCGGTATCTATATGCAGATAGCCGAGCCGCTCGGCCAAAAGCCTGGTCAGCGTGCTTTTTCCGGCGCCGGAAGGGCCGTCTATGGCAATAACGGCCCCAAAAGGTCTGACGGCGCCGGCATTGCCGCTCATACTAAGGTGACCTTGTCGAGAAGCCCGGAGAAATCAGGAAAGGAGGTTGAGATGCACTCCACGTCACGGACTTCGCTCTCCCCATCAGCGACCAGTCCGGCAACCAGCATGGACATGGCGATGCGATGATCGCCGAAACTTTCCGCCACGCTCCCAAGAAGGGTTTCCCTGCCGGTGATCTCCATTCCGTCTTCCGTTTCAACGATCTGCACTCCTCCCTTGCGGAGATTGGCGGCCATGGCTGCGATCCGGTCGGTCTCCTTGACCCTCAGCTCACGGGCGTCCCGGATAACCGTCCGACCTTCCGCCAGGGAAGCGGCCACACAGATAATGGGGAACTCGTCGATGGCCCTCGGCACAAGGTCGCCGCCGATCTCGATCCCTTTCAGCC
>JBGQDJ010000333.1:0-3808 GCA_041495805.1 Geobacteraceae bacterium | reverse complement strand
TGCTCCAGCATGCGGGGCGCCATGCCGATATTCTGGATATCGAGGATGACCCCCTTCTTGTTGAGGAGACGCATCACTATCTTTTCGCCGAAAATGGTGACGTAGATGGAAACCCGGATATCCAGGCTGTAGCCGTGCTTGCGGCTTTCAAAGAGAATCCTGCCGTCCTGGTGGCGGCGTCTCTCGGCGATGTCCGCCTGGGCCATTACCTTGATGCGTGTGGAGAGTTGCGGGGCAATATCCAGAGGGAGATCCTTATGGTGCATCATCACTCCGTCGTAACGGAAACGGATGCGGATACGGTCCTTCATCGGTTCAATATGGATATCGCTGGCGTTTTCCGATATGGCGTCCTCGAATAGTTTGTTGATGATGCCGATAACGGTGCCTTCGTCAGTAACAGTGACCTCGGGGTGACTCGCGTTCCTCTCGGCAACGGCAATGGCCTCAAGGACCGATTTCCCGGTGGCAAGTACCGGTTTCAGATTGTGACCGAACAAATTCTCGGCTTTTATGCGGGAAGACTTGTCGAGTGGATCTGCAAAAGCCACCACGGTCCGGTTATCTTCCGTTTCAACTGGAACGAAGAGGGATTCGCGGTATATCTGGATAGGCGCCTGAGCGAACAGCTTGGCGTCAATCTTGCGAAATCCCAGTTCAATCAACGGAATCCCGAGATGGACGGCAAGGATTTCGTTAAATTTGTGTTCTTCTATAAAGCCGTGATCAATCAGGACTTCACCCAGTTTTTTCCGTTCAGGAGACTCTTTTTGCAGATGAAGCGCCGCATTCAGGTCGGCTTCGTGAATATAGCCCAGCTCAACCAGGAGCGAGCCGATCCGTATGGATGTGTGGTTTCTGCTCAAGGTTGCGCGGATCTGCTCGCCTGTGGCGTAGCCCAGCTCCTTGATGGTGTCGATGAGGGTATTGTTTGAGGAGAGCTTCGCCTTTATCCGGATTGCATAGGCAAGCTGATCATCGGTAATCAACCCTTCCTTCACGAGGAGGAGCGGGATATCTCCGCCTGTTTGGCTGGTTGGCAAACTGTTTACCGGAGTTTCGCTCATGGGAAAACCTCACTGCATCTTTCTGGATTCCGGCGCGATAACAGGCGCTGTGACACCGCTGCGCAACCGGCCCGGTAATCAAAACCGGGGAAGGGTCTTTTTCTCTTCGCCACCTCTTTCAATTATCTTATCGGCCTGATCGGCATAATTCCTTAGTAATATTTTTTCGGGTCAAATTATATTTTATTTAATTAAATCGGAATCAAAGAGCAACTCGATCGAGATGTTATTGACAGGATAAGAAGAAAGAATGGGGTCTGGAGCAGTAACGGGTATCTTTCACAGGAAGCGGAGTTTTAGTACGGATCGAGAATCAGATCGCTTCGCAGGCGCATGCCGGAGGAGCTGGGATTGAAGCGGGAGGCGATCTCAGCAAGGGACTCGCCTGTAAAGGGATGGATGTAATCGGGTGCGATCTCAGCAAGGGGGATGGCGACAAAGGGGCGCTCCAGCACCTCTGGATCAGGGATCTCGCGATCTCCCAAGCGGAGTTGCTCACTGTCGAAAAGCATGATGTCTATGTCGATGGTGCGCGGTGCATTGCGATCTTTACCGCGCACCCGTCCGAGGAGGGCTTCCACTGAGGCGATGCCGTTTTTCTTCAGATCTTCCGCCGTCAAGTCGGTTTCAAGCAGGATAGCGGCATTCAAATAGTCCGGCTGGCCGGGAGCGCCAACAGGAGATGTCTGCCAGACACTGGATACCCGCAGCACCCGACCGAAGCGTCCCAGTTCCATTACAGCCGCCGGCAGGTTTTTTTCAGGATCGATGTTGGAGCCAAGGGAGAGGTATGCATGATGGATTTGCTCATCTTTCCCTTCATCGGACATTTCGTTCCCGTTCAATGACAATCCCCACGGATCTGGCGAAGCGCAACGCTCCCGGCTTTGCCACTGAAACCCGCACCCGCTCGACCCCTTTCTCTTCAAGGCAGATATCGGCGATCTCCTCCGCCAGCCGTTCTATCAGGTGAAAGCGGCTCTCCTCAACCCCGGTGATTACCCGCTTTGTCAGATCACGGTAGTTCACCGGCACGTCGTCGATATTGTCGCTACGTCCGGCAATGCGCGTGTCCACGGACAGGACAAGGTTGACCAGAATGTCCTGGCGGTCACGGCGCTCCTCACCGCTAATGCCGATGACAGTACGCAGATGGAGGTCTTCGATTCGGATTTCGTCGTACATTACATCATACCTTTCAATGAATTTTCCGGGAGCGGCCCAGATGTTCGCCTCCGTCAACGAAGAGTACCTGCCCGGTGACAAACTTCGCCGTTACCAGGTATAGAAGCGCCTGGGCAAGGTCCTCCGTGGAGCCGTGCATTTGCAGAGGTGTCCTCTTACCGATTTCCTCCAGGTATGCCTCATTCTGTCCGGGAGGGGGAAGAATCGACCCCGGTGCAATGGCGTTAACCCGGATGTTCGGGGCAAGGTCCATGGCAAGCCCTTTTGTCATGGCAACGATGCCGGCTTTTGTCAGGGAATAGGCGATACTTTGGGGATCGGGGCGGATCGCCCGCCAGTCGGCGATGTTGATGATCTGCGCGGCGCGCTCCGTCCCGACATGACGGGCAAAGGCCCGGGCCAGGAAAAAGGGGGCCTTCAGATTGACTGAGAATTGCTCGTCCCAAATGGGTTCCGTGGTTTCGGCAAGTCCCGCCATCTCATAAACCGCGGCGCTGTTGACTAGAATATCCAGCTTGCCAAGGCGTTCCACTGCCTTTTCAATGAGGAGGTCCGTCTGGGAGATATTTCTCAGGTCAGCCTGGAAGGCTTCGGCGCACCCTCCGAAATCATGAATGGCCGCCACGGTCTCCGCGGCAGCTTCAGCGGAATTTCCATAATGGACGGCCACGGTTGCGCCACGGCCTGCAAGGGCCAGCGCCAGCGCCCTGCCGATGCGGACAGCAGCACCGGTCACAAGCGTTACAGTCCCCTCCAGATCCTTTCCATGCGTTTGCGTCACTGCTTCCCCCGCTCAAGTAAAAATCAGATCTCATACTTAAAGACCGTGGTCACTGGACGCTGGTCACTGGTCACTGGTCACTGGTCGCTGGTCGCTGGTCTTTGCGAATCTTTATGCCGGCAGCCTCCCCATCAGATCCGATGCGCGGAAGGGCCCGGGCTCGGCTATCAAATCCCTTGCCGCATTCACCTGGTCCCAGACATTCCAGAGTAGAACACCTCGCACCCTTCCATCACGCAGGTAATAAACAATCCCCTTGCGGTACGGCTCCTGCCAGTCCGCCACCGTTTCCAGTCGGCTGTCAAGGATACCGATCGCCTCGTACCCAAGATCGAAAAGGTCGGAGTAGAAATATGGGAGGTAATTGTACGGCTCCGCGGCTCCGGCCATATTCCTCCCCGCCTGGCGCCCCATGGCAATGGCGTTATCCTCGTGCTCGAGCCTGACCTTCTCACCAAGGGCTGGATTCAGGAAGGATGCCACATCGCCGGCGGCAAAGATATCGGGAGAACCGGCGCGGAGCATTTGATCCACCTCTATTCCGTTTCCAACCGGGAGTCCGGCCCGGGACGCCAGTCCCGTATTCAGTCCGATTCCCAGCCCCGCCACCACACAATCCGTCAATACCTCCCTCCCACTTCCGGTCACGACTCCCAGATTCGAAGGGTACTTGATGATACTGGCAACCGTTTCACCGGTCAGCACCTCCACTCCCTTCTCGTGGTAATATCCGGTCAGGAATGCGGCCAGGTCGGAAGGAAAGAGCCTGCTTCCG
>JBGQDJ010000332.1:0-3814 GCA_041495805.1 Geobacteraceae bacterium | reverse complement strand
CGCCGGATATGATCCGGCGTGGTGCCGCAGCAGCCGCCGATGAGATTGGCGCCGGCCGCAACCATCTCCAGGGCCATTGCGGCGAAGTATTCCGGGGTGGTGCGGTAGATGTAGCGGCCATCCACGTATTCCGGGAAGCCGCTGTTGGGATACGCCGCCAGCGGCAGGTTCGTTGCCCCAGCCATCCTTCTGATGTTCGCCAGTATCTCCAGCGGCCCTGCACCGCAGTTTGCGCCGATGATGGAGGCGCCGGCCGCGGCAAGCTCCCGAGCCGCCATTGCCGCATTCACCCCTGCCGCTGTGCGTCCCCCCTCGGGGAAGGCCATGCTGGTGATGGCGGGAAGCCCGGTTTCACAGGCCGCACGGAGGGCGCACTTCAACTGTTCCAGATCGGAAAATGTCTCGACGATGAAGAGGTCCACGCCGCCTTCGGCCAGGGCCCGGCATTGCTCGCGGAAAATCTCAACTGTCTCGTCGGAGGTTAACTCCCTTTCTTCCCCCTTGAGGCGCGCAAGGGGGCCAACCGAGCCGGCTACGAAGATATCGCGCCCCGCAGTGGCTCGGCGCGCCAGCAATGCGCCTTGCAGGTTGATGTCGGCTACCTTTTTGTCGAGGCCGATGGCCGCCAGTTTCGTATAATTCGCGCCGAAGGTGTTGGTCTCGATAACCTGTGCGCCTGCTTCTATGTATTCGCCGTGCAGTTCCAGCACCAGTTCCGGGCGGACCAGGTTCAGGTGCTCGAAGTTGGCCTCAAGTCCCACCCCTTTGGTGTAAAGCATGGTGCCGATTGCGCCGTCGCCGACAAGCACCTCGTTTTGTATTCTGTCGAGAAATTTCACTCCGTATCCTTCATCGGTTTTGCTGGTAATTTTCGTTCATAATCGATAGAATGCCGGGCAACAAAACCAATTCCGCGAGGTCCTGAATGCTTCAAGTTGCAATCGACTGGCTGCTGGCCACCATACTCAAATTCGGCTACACCGGCATTTTTCTGCTCATGGCCATGGAGAGTTCGGTGATTCCGATCCCGAGCGAATTCGTCATGCCACCCGCGGGCTACTGGGCCGCCGAGGGGAAGATGAACATGGTTGTCGCCATTCTCTGTGGCACAGCCGGGAGTCTGGTCGGGGCCTATGCAAACTATTTCGCGGCCCGTTATCTTGGCCGGCCGCTCCTGCTGAAATACGGCAAATACGTCTGGATTACCGAGGAGAAGTTTGCCAGGGTGGAGACATTTTTTCACAAACACGGCGAAATATCAACCTTCATCGGCAGGCTCCTCCCCGTGGTGCGCCATCTCATCTCCCTCCCGGCGGGACTGGCTGGAATGCACCACTGGAAATTTGCCCTCTACACACTGCTCGGCGCAGGGATATGGTGTACGGTGCTCACCCTTATCGGCTACGTGATAGGAGAAAACCAGGAGCTTATCGTAAAATATTCCCACCAGGCGGTGATCGGTGTGGTCGTTTTCAGCGCCGTTCTGATTGCCGTTTATGTGTGGAGGCATAAAAAGAAAATACAATCCCAATAATTTGCTGTGGCAACAATGCACCTAAACCAAATACAGGACTTTTCTTATAAAAAAGCCCCGGAGTTTTTTTAATCTTCCGGGGCTTAGGTCTTCATGGAAAGGGTGGTATTGCACTAACGACAAAGAGCGAGGCATGCCTCGTCCCTATTTCGGCACCTTCTCCCAGTCCTCCAGAAACTTCTTGATCCCTGCGTCGGTTAGCGGGTGTTTGGTGAGTTGCATGATGACGGAGAAGGGGATGGTGGCGATGTCCGCGCCGATCAGGGCGGCGTTCAGGACATGGACCGGGTTCCTGATACTGGCGACGATTATTTCCGCCTCATAACCGTAGTTGTCGAAGATGGTGCGGATATCCTCGATGATCCCCATGCCGTCCTGGGAGATGTCGTCGAGACGACCGATGAAGGGGGATACGTAGGTGGCGCCGGCCTTGGCAGCCAGGAGCGCCTGCATGGGGGTGAAAATGAGGGTTACATTGGTCTTGATCCCTTTTTCATGGAGGGTTTTTGTCGCCTTCAGCCCCTCCGGGGTCATGGGGACCTTGACCACGATATTCGGATGAATCTTGGCAAGAGCCACGGCTTCCCTTATCATGCCGTCGTGGTCGAGGGATACGACCTCAGCAGATATGGGCCCGTCGACGATCTTGGTGATCTCCTTTATCACATCCTTGAATTTCCGCCCGGACTTGGCGATGAGCGAGGGGTTGGTAGTCACCCCGTCCACTACTCCCAGTTCATGGGCCTCACGTATTTCCTTCACGTCCGCGGTATCGATGAAAAACTTCATATGCTTCCTCCCGAATTTTTTTATTCCTTATGCGCTACCTGCTCCTGGAATTTCTCCAGGCACGAAATGGAGCAGAAGAAAATTCTCTTCCCCTCAAGCCGTCCGACAACGGCGTCGTCCTCCACTACGTAAACTCCGCAGACCGGGTCGCGGTGCGTCTCATCGCCGGTCGGCTTTTCTTTGGGGAGCTCTTTCTTTGCAGTAAACCCCTTGAATAGCATGTAGGCTATATAGCCCAAGAGCAACCACATCAGCAGTCTGATCACTTAAATCTCCTAACCCGGCTATGCCGGAAGCAAAATGGAAACAATTAACTTTTCATCCTTTTCATCCTGGGCATCCCTGTTAATCTTGTCTTTGTGGTTTTTTTGCCTTTTATTTTGCTCAATCTTTGTAACGACAGAATTTGCAATAGACTAAATGTACTTTTCCACCCGCTCGTCCGTGTCGAGAGATGCCAGCAATTCCGCCACACTCCTGTGCAACTCAGGGTGGATGAAGTCCGGGGCGATCTCCGCCAGCGGGACAAGCACGAACCCCCGTTCGTGGAGCCTCGGGTGCGGTATGGTCAGATCTTCTCCGGTAAGGACGATGTCCCCATAGAAGAGTATGTCAAGGTCCATGGGGCGTGGCCCCCAATATACGGTCCGGACACGTTTGAATATGATGGTTTCGATCCGCTGCAATTCGCTTAAAAGGTCGAGCGGTGAAAAGAGGGTCTCAACTCTCAGCGCCGCATTCAGGAAGTTTTCCTGTTTGACCGGACCGACCGGCTGCGTGTCATAAAAGCTGGAGAGCGCTGTTATCCGCGTGGCGGCGAGCTTGCCTATTTCGGCTATAGCGCGCAACAGGTTCAATTCCCGGTCCCCCTGGTTTGAGCCGAGGGCTATGAAAACATTCGATTCCACTTACTGATTAGAGCATAAATAGAAATTTATTGCAACTTGATGCCTTTAAAAATTCCCTTTCCCAGTACTCCCGCCGGAACAGAATGTTGCAGCGGGGAAATATATTTTGAACCCCCGTCGCTATGGATTATAATAATGTAAGGGGGTGGAATGGAAACCAAGTTCATCGCCGACGCCATGCTGGGAAAACTCGCCCGCTGGCTGCGTGTCCTGGGGTGTGATGTGGAATACTTCTCATCTATCGGGGATCGAGAGCTGGTTGAACTGGCAGCCAGGACCGGCCGGCTGATTCTCACAAGGGACACGTTGCTCGTGAGGCGCAGGGGGGCGCGTAACAATCATTTCTTTGTGGAGGGAGACGATTTCCGCAACCAGCTCCGGCAGGTTGTCGAGCACTTTGACATCGATCCTTCCGCCCGCTTCCTCACTCGTTGCCTTGGATGCAACGCTCTGCTTGCGGAGATCGAGAAAAGCGCTGCCCTGGAGAGGGTACCTTCTTATATATATGAGACTCAGGTGGAGTTTCGCGACTGCCCTATCTGTTCCAGAATCTACTGGCAAGGGACCCATCGGCAGGGTATGG
>JBGQDJ010000331.1:0-3823 GCA_041495805.1 Geobacteraceae bacterium | reverse complement strand
GAAGTGGATAACTTATTGTAAACAGTGCGCTACCTCAGCTCGGTTCATGTCATCCCATTTTTATTACAGCCATTTTGGGTTGGATCATATCATGCATTGTGTAGCCGATTCCGCCAATGCCATACCCGGAAACACGCCGTCCGCCAAAGGGCATCCAGTCGACCCGGAACGCGGTATGATCGTTTACCATGACCGCCGAGGCATCGAGGCGCTTGATCGTGTCGAATGCCGTGTTCAGGTCATTGGTGAATACGGCGGCCTGAAAGGCCACATCCAGGCTGTTTGCCCGATGAATTGCATCTTGACGATCCCTGCATGAATAGACGCAGATGACGGGTCCGAAAACCTCGTCTGTTGATACGCGTGCATCTGCCGGCGGATTGAGGAGAACAGTGGGCCTGTAAAGCGTATCGCTGATCTTGTTGCCTCCGGTTAGCAGTTCGGCGCCCCCTTTCACCGCCTCGGTTACCCATTCATGAACCCGCTCGACTTCCCCGGGAAAGATCAGGGGACCGACTTCGGTTTCAGGACTGGTGGCAGCGCCGACTACCAGTCGCTCTGCTCCTTCGGCAAGCATCCGGGCAAGATCCCTGGCAACAGGTTCCTGAGCATAAACCCGCTGCACCGACACGCATACCTGTCCGGCATGGTAAAAGCCGCCTTTGAGCAGGGACGGGACGATCTGGTCCAGTGATGCAGTTTCATCAACGATCACCGGCGCCACGCCGCCATGTTCAAGAGCGCAGCGGACGCCCGGCGCCAGCCTGCCGCGCAGCCGCCACCCGACGGTTGCCGAACCGATAAAGCTGAAGAAATTGATGCGCGGGTCCGTGACCAGTTGTTCAGCCACGGCATTGTCGCAGACAATCGGTTGACACCATCCCCTGGGCAATCCGGCCGATTCAATGAGTTCACACAGACGCAGGCAATTCAGGGGGAGTGGCGGACGCAGGCTTGACGATAACCGGACAGCCGACCGCAATCGCCGGGACCACCTGATGGACGATCAGATTCAGTGGGTGATTAAAGGCGCTGAGCGCAACCACGACTCCAATCGGTTCGCAGGTAGTAAATGCAATCCGCCCCATTGAGGCGGCCGTCAGTCCCATGGGGATCTCTTCTCCGCGCATGACCCGGGGCAGCTCCTGCGCGGCCAGAATGATGCCGTCGATAGCCCGAGCTACTTCCACTCGCGCATCCATGAGCGGTTTGCCCCCTTCCAGGGCGATCAGTCGGGCAAAATCCCCGGCCTCGCTCTCGACCAGCCCGGCAAGTTTTCTCAGGATCGCTATGCGCTGAAATGGTTCTAGCCAGCCATCCCGGTTGCGATGCAGCTTCAGGGCGGTCTGCAGCATGGTATCCGCCTCGGCGGCGGAGTGCCGGGGGATTGTCCTGATCAGTGTCTGATCAAAGGGCGACCTGACGTCGAGAGTCGCCAGAATCGTGCGTTTGCTGTTTTTCTTCATAATAGGCATACCTTCTCCTTCAGTTCATCCACCAGGACCCTGTTGTTTCCGAATAAGCCACTTCACTTCACACTGTAGGTTATCATTGTAGAGACAATTGTCAAAAAAAGGACTGCCCCAAAAGAACATGATCCGGAGCATTACGGGTAGCCTGTAAAACCTCTTCAAGTTACAAGTTAATATATTGCTGCAATATCAGCTGCTTAAATTTCTATAGAAGCCGGCATGATAAATCCCCCCCCTCCCGGTAAAAGAGGGGTTTTTTTATATGCGGAATCTGTTAGTATAAAACCCGATTACGGGGATCTTTATGTTGAAGAAAATATCAAATTTTATCCAGATAAACAGGCTTTTCGCGCCGGGAGACACAGTTGTCGTCGCACTCTCGGGGGGCGCCGACTCGGTGGCCCTGCTGGATATCCTCGTCTCGCTCCGGGATCTGGATTTGAACCTTGTGGCGGCCCACCTGAACCACATGCTGCGCGGCGACGAGTCGGACGGTGATGAGGAATTTGTCCGGAACCTGGCGGATATCCATGGCATCCCCTTCGTGGTCAGGAGGGTGGATGTGGAAGATGTTGCCCGGAGGGAGAGAAGGTCTCTGGAAGATGCCGGAAGGTCCGCCCGCTACGCTTTTCTTGACGAGGTGGCCGCCACGCGCGGAGCCGCTTCCGTGGCCCTGGCGCACCATGCGGGTGATCAGGCTGAAACGGTGCTATTGCGCCTGCTGCGCGGGGCGGGCGGATCGGGGCTGTGCGCCATGGCGCCCAAGTCGGCAGGTCGCTATGTGCGGCCGCTCCTAGGCGTGAGCCGTGGAGAAATCGAAAAATATCTCGGTCTGCGCGGTATTGCCTGGCGAAACGACAGCAGCAACGAGGATGGCAACTTTCTGCGCAACCGCATCAGGCATGAGCTGATCCCCTTTCTTGCCGGCTATAATCCCGCCATTTCCGAACGTTTGAGTGCAACCGCCGAAGCATTGGCCGCGGATGAGGAATGCCTGGAAGCCGCCACTGACGAAGCGTTTGCCCGTCATGCAGTCCGTAACGCCGACAGGGTAACTCTTTTCGTGCCCGGCGTGCGGTCGGAACCGCGCGGAATACGTCTTCGACTTTACCGAAGGGCAGTTCTGCATGCAAAGGGGGACCTTGCGCGGATATCCTTCCGCCATCTGCAGGCGCTCGACCGACTGATCTTTTCGCCTGCACCGAACCTCTCACTGGCGCTGCCGGACGCCATCAGGGCGGAAAAAAGTTACGAGGAAATCAGCTTCTTATCGATGGAAGAGAGAACCCTCCTTCTTACCGGCGAAATTTTCCTGGACGGCCCCGGTATCTACCCTCTTCCAGGAGGTGGGGAACTCTCCGTTGATTTTGCGCATCCGCCCGAAGAGCTGATAACAACGCCCGCCCCAACGGCCTATTTCGATCTTGAACAGGCCCCTTTCCCCTGGCGCATAAGGACATTCCGGCCCGGCGACCGGTTTTCCCCCTTCGGCATGACAGGGCATAAGAAAGTGAAGGATCTCTTTATCGATGCGAAAATCCCTGTTTCGGCCCGCCGTCTAGTCCCCCTTTTGTTCTGCGGCGAAACATTGCTCTGGGTGGGGGGGATCAGGAGGAGCAGCGCTGCCAGTCTTTCAGAAAGGACGATGACCGCAGTCAGGGCGGAGATACTTTCAACACCTTAAATCGCTTGTAATACCTGAGCATGTATGATAATTTTAAGCATTTAAAGCACTGCAGGAAGCATTTTACGGAGAATGCAACTTATATAGAACGGGAGGGTTGTAACCGTCCCGGAACTTGGGGGTAACATTGAACCAGTTTTACAAGAATCTCGCGCTATGGCTCGTCATCAGCCTTATAATGATCCTGTTGTTCAATCTCTTTAATAAGCCGAAGGCCACACAGGAGAAATTGAATTACAGTGATTTTGTCACTGCGGTGGATGCCGGCAAGATCACCTCGGTAATCATTCAGGGAAACGATATCTCCGGCAAATATACGGACGGCAAGGAGTTCAAGTCTTACAAGCCTGCCGACGCCAAGCTTTCCGATACACTCCTTGAGAAGAAAATTACCGTCATTGCGCGGCCTGAAGAAGAGAAGTTCTCCTGGTTCTCAATCTTTATCTCATGGTTTCCATTGATTCTCCTGGTAGGTGTGTGGATTTTCTTCATGCGCCAGATGCAGGCGGGAGGCGGAAAGGCCATGTCGTTCGGCAAAAGCCGGGCGAAGCTCCTCACCGAGACCCAGGGGAAGATGACCTTTGAGGATGTCGCCGGGGTGGACGAGGCGAAGGAAGAACTGGAGGAGATCATCCAGTTCCTGAAAGAACCGAAAAAGTTCACCAAG
>JBGQDJ010000330.1:0-3828 GCA_041495805.1 Geobacteraceae bacterium | reverse complement strand
GCCGTTACCCCCCGCGAGGCGGCGGTCGATGTGATGAAGGATCTGCAAGGCCATTACGGCTGGCTGACCGACGAGGGCGTAGTGGAAGCGGCGGAGATACTCGGCCTCTCCCCTCTCCAGGTGGAGGAGCTGGCCACATTCTACGAGATGATCTACCGCCGGCCGGTGGGGAAAAAGGTTATACATCTGTGCGACTCCATCTCCTGCTGGGCAATGGGTTGTGAAACGCTCATGGAGCATATGGCAAAGCGTCTCGGCGTGGAGCCGGGGGGAACCACAGCGGACGGCATCTTCACCCTGCTCCCCTGTTCCTGTCTGGGCAACTGCGGTAATGGACCGGCGATGATGCTGGGAGACAACATGTATGAGAAACTCACCCCCGATGAGGCGGACAAGATACTGGAAATAGAGCGGAGAAAAACAGGGGAGTCACCTGCATAACAATTCTTGTTTATTTTATGAATTACAACTTCAAACTGATCAGGGAGGAACATAATGAACAGTAAAATGACCGCAACGATTACGATGATCGCACTTTTATCATTCGCAGCCACGGGCCTTGCCGACACCAAAAAAGGCGGAAAGATTGACGGCAAGAAAGAGTTCGAGGAGCACTGCGCAGTATGCCACCCGAACGGTGGCAACGTGATCAACCCTGCCAAGACCCTGGGTAAGAAGGAGCTCGAAGCCAGTGGTGTGAAGAAAGCAAAGGATATAATCGCCAAGATGCGCAAGCCGGGTCCGGGAATGACCGCATTCGACAAGAAATCCGTATCCGACAAGGAAGCGAAGGCGATTGCCGAATACATACTGAAGACCTTTAAGTAGAAGAATAGCGAATAGCGGTTAGCGTTTAGAAAAAAACAGGATGCAATTCATCAAGAACTAATTATGGAACAGGTTTTATTCAGACATAACAAGCCCGGCCGTCCGGTAACCTTCGCCGAGTACTGCGCCGAAGGGGGATTCGCTGCCTTGAAGAAGGCGTTGGCGGAGATGTCTCCCGATGACGTGCAGCAGGCGGTGATCGACTCAGGCATGCGCGGCCGCGGCGGCGCCGGATTCCCGACCGGGAGGAAGTGGTCGTTCGTGCCGCGCAACCTGCCTGGTCCCCGATATCTCATCTGCAACTGTGATGAGATGGAGCCGGGAACCTACAAGGACCGGGTCCTGCTCGAAAAGAATCCATACCTGCTTGTGGAGGGGATGATCCTTACGGCCTATGCCATCGGTGTTGAACATGCCTTCATCTTCATCCGGCGCGGCTACGAGACACCGGCCGCTAACCTGCGCCGGGCGATCACGGAGGCCCATGAGGCCGGGTTCCTCGGCAAAAATATCCTCGGCAGCGGCATATCCGTTGAATTGGATCTCCATCTCTCCGCCGGGCGTTATATCTGCGGTGAAGAGACCGCCCTCATGAACGCCTTGGAAGGAAGGCGGGCCAACCCCCGCTCCAAGCCTCCCTTCCCGGCGATCAAGGGATTATGGGAAAGCCCGACTGTGGTGAACAATGTGGAGACACTCTCCAACGTCCCGTTCATCATCAGCCATGGCCCTACCCGGTTCAAGGAGCTGGCGAAGCTGCCGGAAGCGTCCGGGATGAAACTCTTCTGCATCAGCGGACATGTTAACAACACCGTTTGCGTGGAACTGCCTCTCGGCATGACCCTCGGGGAGATTATCGACGGCCCTTGCGGCGGGATGCTGCCGGGGAGGAAATTCAAGGGGTGCATACCCGGCGGCGCAGCCACCCCCTATCTGACCGCGGACCATCTTAACCTCCCCATGGACTTCGATACGGTTGCAGGGGTCGGTTCGCGTCTCGGTACAGGCGGCATCGTGGTCTTTGACACGGACACCTGCATGGTGGGGGCAACCCTCAACCTGACCCGTTTCTTCGCTCACGAATCGTGCGGCTGGTGCACTCCCTGTCGGGAGGGGCTCCCATACGTCAGGGAGATCCTGACTCGCATCGAGGCCGGGAGGGGTGTCCCGGAAGATATCGACATCCTGGCCGAGCATGCCAAGTACCTGAACTATGCATTCTGCGCCCTTGCTCCTGGGGCAACCGGACCCATTGAGGCGCTTTTGCGGTTGTTCGAGGACGAGTTGAGGGAGCATATCACGAAGAAGTGCTGCCCATTCAGAAGATAAAAGAGTTAATGACCTTATGCCCAAACTGACCATAGACAACATAGAGATAGAGGTCCCTGCCGGCACCAACGTGCTGGAGGCGGCAAAGCAGGCGGGAATCTGGATTCCCCACTTCTGCTATCACCCGGCTCTGGGAAGCGTGGGGGCCTGCCGTCTCTGCGCCATGAAGTTCATCGAAGGGCCGGTGAAGGGGCTTCAGATGTCGTGCATGTTGCCTGCCCAGGACGGCATGGTGGTTTCCAGCACTGATCCCGAGGCGCTCCGGATGCGTCAGCTCGTCATAGAGTGGCTGATGATCAACCACCCCCACGACTGTCCGGTCTGCGACGCGGGGGGCGAGTGCCTCCTCCAGGACTACACGGTTGCAGGCGGACATGGCATCCGCAGGTACAAGGGGAAGAAACATACCTTCCTCAACCAGGACCTCGGCCCCCATGTTCAACATGAGATGAACCGCTGCATCGAGTGCTACCGGTGCGCCCGTTATTACCAGGAGTTCGCGGGGGGAGACGACCTGGGTGTAATGGGGAGCGCCACTCGGGTATACTTCGGCAGATTCAAGGAAGGGAAGCTCGAATCCCCCTTTTCAGGCAATCTCCTGGACATCTGTCCGACCGGTGTCTATACGGACAAGAAGGCCCGCTTCCGCGCCCGTTACTGGGACTACGAAATGGCCCCGTCGGTCTGCCCCTGGTGCTCGCTCGGGTGTAACACCATACCCGCGGCCCGCTATCGGGAGCTGCTAAAGACCATGGCCAGGCGCAACGACCAGGTCAACGGCTGGTTCATATGCGATCGCGGCCGCTTTGGAAATTCGCCGGTGAACGACCCGGAACGCCCCCGCTCTCCACGCCTTGACTCCCGCGAAGTGAGCTGGGATGAGGCACTGGACATGCTTGTGGGGCGACTCGGAGAGTTGAATCAGATCCATGGCGAGGGGTGCATTGCCCTGGTCGGTTCGACGCGCATGGCGCTGGAGGGTGCCACTCTCCTTGCGCAGCTTGCCGGGCTCTGCGGTGCGGGGTTTCTCTGTTACTACACCGATCAGGAGGAGGGAGACCGTACTGTTGCCGCGGTGTCCCAAATGACCGACGATAACACCGCCAGCATGGCCGACGTTCAGGCAAGCGACTGCATTGCTGTCTTAAACTGCGATCTCCTCGACGAAGGGCCGATGATGGCGCTGGCGGTCCGCCAGGCCTGGCGAAAGGGTGCCAGGGTTTTCCTGGTGGGTGGTTCTTCGCAGGAATGGACAAAGACCGTTTCCATCGAAGTTTCGGATGTCGACACGCTGGACGCGGTCCCCTTTGCTGATTTCAAGAGGCCTGTTGTCATCTGCGGCACACTGCGCAACAATCCGGCGTATATCGAGAACGCGGCGAAAGCCGGCGTGAAAACCGCCCATCTCCTTTCCGGACCCAATGCATGCGGAGTGGCGCTTCTGGCTAAGGAGCACGAAACGACATCTCTCGCCGAGGCGCTGGCATCGGGAAAGGTGAAGGGGGTGCTCGCCATCGAGGCGGATATTCCGGCGGAATTGCTTACAGGCATCCCCTTTGTGGCGGCTGCCGACTGGCTCCCAACCGACCTTGTGAAGAGGGCAGATATATTTCTCCCGACCACAGCCTGGGTGGAGATGGACGGAACCTTTGTCAACAACGAAGGGAGGGG
>JBGQDJ010000329.1:0-3840 GCA_041495805.1 Geobacteraceae bacterium | reverse complement strand
GGGCAATATCTCTCTGGCAAAGGTGCTGACATCCAAGGAAGACAAAATTCATCAGAAACTTATGGATGCGGAAAAGGCATCTCTCCGCGCCAGGGATCTTACCCTGCAGCTGCTCACCTTTTCCAGAGGGGGCGCCCCGGTGAAAAAGACCACATCCATCGCCGGCATAATAAGAGATTCAGTGGCATTCACCCTGTCCGGATCAAAGGTTACCTGCCGATTCGATATTCCCGAAGATCTGTGGCCGTCTGAAGTGGATGAAGGCCAGATCAGCCAGGTAATCAACAACCTGATCATCAATGCCGATCAATCAATGACTGAACGTGGCGTCATCACGGTAAACTGCAAGAATATTTATGTGGGAGATAATATAACTCTTCCACTACCGAATGGACGTTATATTTCAGTTTCCATCACCGATCAAGGGATGGGGATAGATGATGATAATATCCACAGGATTTTCGACCCCTATTTCACGACAAAGAAAAGAGGTAAGGGTCTGGGTCTCGCCACCGTCTATTCCATAGTCAAGAATCATGGCGGACACATCACTGTGGATACCTCGACCGGTGTAGGCTCAACTTTCACCCTTTATCTTCCGGCCGCCAAAGGGGAAGCCGTTGAGTCGATAGAACGTGAGACAATAACAACAGAAGTTCACGGTAAAATACTCGTAATGGACGATGAAGAAAATATCAGGGATGTCGCCGGGGACATTCTCGAATTTATCGGCTATGAGGTGGAGTTTGCCGTAGATGGGAATGAAGCGATAGATCTCTATAAAAAAGCCCGGGAGAAGGGACTCCCTTTCGCTGCCGTGATCATGGATCTGACCATACCGGGCGGTATGGGAGGGAAAGAGGCAATTCAAATACTCCGGGAAATCGATGAAAATATAACCGCGATCGCTTCAAGCGGTTATTCCAATGATCCGATCATGTCCGATTATAAGACATATGGTTTCAGCGGGGTAATCACCAAACCTTACATGGTGTCGGATCTAGAGAATATCCTGAATGAGGTCATCATGAAGAAAGAAATCTAGCCGATTGCAATTGCACACATTTGCGAGCTGATTCATGGTGTGCTGAGGTAACCGGCCCATGAGTAGAAACTTATGGCAAAAGTGTCCGCCCTTTTAAGGTATTGCCCGACTTGAACATATATCGGAATACCTCAAGCGGAATCCTCCACCAAGATTACCGCGAGAACGGCGCTATGTCGATTCCCTCCAATAGAACAGATTCAGCAGCACTCCGCTCAAGCTGCACTTACCCATAAAATACGATCAAATATTCTATTCCAGCAGCAATCTCTAGACTCAAAGCCGTTCAGGGAGATGCAAAGATGAAACCCTTGTTTTCAGAGCTTGTTGAGATAAATGAACTCCAGCCCCTCTGTGAGATTTTTTCAAATCTAACGGGGTTCGCAACCGCCATCCTCGACATGGAGGGGAATGTGCTGACAGCCACCGGCTGGCAGGAGATATGCTCGGAGTTCCATCGGAAAAATCCTGAAACCGCAGATTCATGCCGTGAAAGTGACACCGTTCTGGGGGAACTGCCGTCTACGGGGGAAAAGTACAACGTTTACAGATGCAGGAACGGCCTCATCGATGTCTCCGTCCCCATCATGATCGAGAACGAACAGGTGGGGAGACTGTATACGGGTCAATTTCTTTTCGCCTCCCCTGATGTTGAGCTTTTCCGTCGTCAGGCCGCGGAGTACGGTTTCGATGAGACTTCATATCTCGAAGCCCTTCAAAATGTGCCGATAGTGACAGAGGAGCATTTAGGGCATGTCATGGAGTTCCTTTGCCGCCTGGCGGAGATGATCGGCCGGATGGGACTTGGCAACCTGAGGCTCAGGGAGGCCAATGAAGAGTTGCGGGTGCACCAGCAGGAACTGGAGCGTCGTGTGGAAGAACGAACCGCGGAGCTGTCGGCGAAAAATGTGCAGCTCCAAATGGAGATTGATGGGCGCGAGCGGGCGGAGGAGGCCCTGCGAGAGAGCGAAGAGATATTCAGGGTTCTGGCCGAGACCTCTCCTACTGCAATCTTTCTCTTCCAGGGGGAAATGATCATCGATGCGAATTCGGCGACCGAGCGTTTATTTGGCTACACCAGAGATGAATTGCTGCAGATGAGGTTCTGGGACTGGGCGCATCTGGATTTCAGTGAGATGGTTCGGAACCGGGGACTGGCAAGACAGAGGGGAGAGGCAGTGCCGTGTCAGTACGAGAGCAGGTTTGTCACCAAAGACGGCGAGGACAGATGGCTGGTGGTTTCGGCAGGGCTGATAGAATACCATGGAAGACCGGCAGGGGTTGCATCTTTCCTCGACATCACCGAAAGCAAGAGGATCGAAAGGCAGTTACGGGACTCACTCGCGGAAAAGGAACTCCTACTCAAGGAGGTCCATCACCGGGTTAAGAACAACCTGCAGATCATCTCCACGCTCCTTGATCTCCAGGCAGACAACATTCATGATGAAAACCTCCTGAAATCGCTCAAAGAGAGCCAGGACCGGATAATGGCGATGGCCCTCATCCATGAAAAACTATACCAGTCAAGTGATCTCGCCTGCATCGACTTCTGGGAATATTTAGAAAGCCTGGTGGGACATCTTTTAAGCTCCTATGTTGACGACCCGGGACGGATCGTGATGAAAGTCGATGTGGGAGATCTCCAGATGGGGATTGACAAGGCGATACCTTACGGCCTGATAATTAATGAGCTTGTCTCCAACGCCATGAAGCATGCGTTCCCCAATGGACGAAGAGGAGAGATCACAATACATTTCCATGCTGAGGAAGGGGGCTGGATAAACCTCACGGTCGCCGATAACGGCATCGGACTCCCCCCCGGCCTAGACTTCCGTAACACCGGGACCCTGGGCATGCAGCTTGTAAACATGCTTACGAAACAGTTGCATGGTGAGATATCCCTTTTGAACGAAGAGGGCGCGGCATTCACCATTCGCTTCAAAAGCTGATGCAAGCTTTCGCTGCCGTGAACCGTATTCATTTTCACTTCGGAGCTTCTTTGCTATTATTCGATTCACAGTCTGAATAGCGGTAATGCCAGCCTTACAGGCTCCTCTTTCAGGCGCCTCGATACCTTTCCCGCACAAACATGATATGGTCGCGGAGTACGTAATACTGGTCTGAATAGGACAGTGGCACCTTCATTCTGTTCACCCCGGCCTCCACCTCGTCGAGCTTCTTCAGCAGCGCCTGCCGCTCTTCCGGCTCCGGATCCGCCAGCAGGCTCCGTTCGAGGGCGATCAGGATGCCGTACCAGCGGTAGATACGGGACCTGATGCGCCAGCTGTAAAGCGCCGGCGCGACCTTCAGGCCGGGTATGAGCAAAACGAACACAGGCACTACCACCACAAGCAGACGGTCCATCAGGCTTGCCATCCAGAACGGCAGGTTTCGATAAAAAAAACTTTTGCCGGAACTGTAGTAACGTTGTGCATCGTCGCTGATGCGGTATTCATGCTCCTGGGGGGATGGGAACTCGCCGGCGTGTTGCATGATAGTGGCCCTCCCATGAACCTCCCGCGCCGCCTCGATAAGGAGATCGGACAAAGCCGGGTGGAGATTCTCGCGCGCCACCAGTTCAACGGTCGGAGCGATCAGCTGAATATCCCGCGGAGGGACATTCTTACCGAAATCGAACGCCCCCATCGGGATATCTATCTTGTTCAGGTAGGGGTAGCGCCGCGTATAGGCCTCAGCCTGGGAGAAATTCACCATCCGGACGCCGGGGGTCCAGAGCAGACTGCGCATCATCGCCGGCGTGGCTGAATCACCCATCAGGAACGCGGCATCAACAT
>JBGQDJ010000328.1:0-3844 GCA_041495805.1 Geobacteraceae bacterium | reverse complement strand
TTATTACGATATCGATGAATATGGAGATTCCCCCCTCAGGGAAAGTGTCTGTCAGTTCCTTTCCGGAATCCGCGCCTGATACCCAGCGCCAAGAAATCTCTTTACAAAAGAGTAAAAAATCATAATAATTCTACGGCGATAAACTCTCTCGATCTAAGGATTTTTCCATTTTGATGAAGCTTGTTAAACAAATCCCCCTCGAAAACGGCCTGACCGTCTCTTTCTTTAACCATAATCACCGCTACTTCGGCGATTATCACAAGGTTAGGGTGGAGATTACCTGTGAAGTCGCCATTCTGGAAGAATACTTTGCAACTCCGGATGAGTTCGCCGAGGCCAGGGCATCTTTGGGCGCCTCGGCCGTTTTCAGGCGATCTCTGGAGCAGATGGGGGTCTCCACTGATGAACTGGAGGATTGCCTGGACAGGGTAATTGAGAATTTCATCAACCATTCGCTATCATATCTTGCGTCCCCCGGATTTCCCCGGAAGCTGATACAAAAAGAAATGGCCAATATCACGCAACCAAATCGCCGGACATATTCATACTGATGGAAGATATGGTTGTAAAAATCGAAAAAATGGCCTTTGGCGGTTCCGGATTCGGTCATCTGGAAGGGAAGGCCTGTTTTGTCCCGTTCACAGCCCCGGGCGATGTTGCGAAGATCAGCGCAAAAGTCGTAAAGAGATCATATCTCGAAGGGGAGTTGCTGGAGCTCCTCGAACCTTCAGTGAGGCGCGTAACTCCCCCCTGTCCGGTCTTCGGCAGCTGCGGAGGGTGCAACTGGCAACATCTGTCATATTCAGATCAGCTGAGCGCGAAGGAGGAAATATTCACTGAAATTCTCTGGCGCTCCGGCCGGGTGGAGCGAGAGCGAATAGAGGTGATAACCCCGGCTCCCGAACCCTTTGGATACCGTTCACGGATACAGCTCAAAGTCCGAATCATCGCCGGCGAACTGCATATGGGTTTTTATCGCGCTAGTTCCCATTTCGTTGTGAACATACCCGGAAGATGCGAAATTGCACATCCCCGGATCAATGGGGTGATCGATGAACTGACGCGCGTGCTGACCCTTTTCCCGGAAACGGATAAGATCCCGCAGATCGATGTGGCCGTGGGCGATGATGGCGCTCTGGAGCTGGTGATTCATTATATCGGCAGCAACAGTGAAGAGATAGCCGGGTTTTTCAGGGCAAACCGTCATGCCTTGGGCGCAGACGGGGTTTTTCTGCAGACCGGCCGGAAAACTACGTTGGTAGAGATTGGCGGTGGCGACTTCCAGGCACTTGCCTACACGACGCCTGACCCGTCATCCCCCGGATCGCCCGGCTACAGGCTTGCGTTCAGCAACGGAGGGTTTTCCCAGGTAAATTATGCGCAGAATCTCTTTCTGATCGAAACCGTCAGCGCATGGGCCGGACTGACAGGAGGGGAAAGGGTCCTTGATATATACTGCGGCAATGGAAATTTTTCCCTCCCGCTCTCGGGGAAAGCCGCTTATGTGCTGGGGGTGGAGGATTACGGGCCATCCATTGCCGGCGCCAGACAGAATTGTGAAGTTAACGGAGTGAAAAACGTGAGCTTTGAATGCTCCGATGCACTCGGAGCCGTTGACAGGCTTGTTTCCAGGGATGAGACATTTGATCTGGTGATACTTGATCCTCCCAGGACCGGCGCCAGGGAGGTCATTGGTAAAATCCCCGCTCTGCATCCACGAGCGATCATTTATGTCTCCTGTGATCCGGCGACCCTTGCAAGGGACATCGGCATCCTGAAAAAGACGGGTTACGAGGTCGAAAAGGTCCGCCCGGTGGATATGTTCCCCCAGACTTATCACGTGGAGAGCGTGACTCTGCTTAAGCATGCAGGGAAAAGCGGTCAAATCTGATACTGTTCTCAAGAGGTGATTTGTGTTTCTGAAGAAGCTTTTTAATTTCAACAAGGATTACAGCCACTACCTGGAAAAGGGTGACAGGTACTTCTCCGAAGAGAGGTTTGCGGATGCCAGAGACGCCTTTAGAGAGGCTCTGGAGAGAATTGAACAGGGTGATGAAAATGACATTCCAAAGAAAAATTTGATACGCGGAAAAATCGCTGAGAGCGGAAACAGGCTCGGCTGGTTGAACCTGACGGAGGCTGAGCATGCCCTGAACAGTGGAGATCTAAAAAAAGCCGAGGACCACCTGCGCATTGTCCTGGAACTGGCCGAAGACCCGACACTCAGGGAGAAGGCGGAAAAGATACTGGCCGGCCCCGGCGCCGAAACTACCAACGATAAAAAATATGAGGCAAATAATTCCTGCAACAGTTGCAAGGGGGACGATGGCGAAGTCAGTCATGAAGATCATGGGATAGATGAATCCATGCATATGGAAGACAGGTTTGCTTTGTATATACATCCACTTCCGGAGGACCTGCCGGAGCGGTATGCGGAGATGGGAGATAAATTTGCCGGTGGATATCTAATGAATGTTGATGGGGACGCAGATGCCGCTCTGAAGGTTTATGAAGAATTGTCCGAGGAAAAGGAAAATGACATCCTTGATTATGAGAAAGCAATAATATATTATCACAAAGGCGACACCCGGAAATGCGAAAAATTACTCAAAAAAGCGCTGGAAATAAACAGTACTAATCCACTCTGTTATATCGGTCTCGTCCAGCTTTATACCGAGAGTGGCAGGGTTGCTGAGGCCCTGCCGGTGCTTGACCGGATGATAAGCACGGATCTGATCCCGGATCAGGCGAGACTGATGCAAGGTGATGCTTACATGCTGCTGCAGGATGAATCAAGTGCGGTGGAAAGCTATTCACAGGCTCTTACTTCACCAGGAGTTGCCCGGCAGGCCGCGGAAAGGCTGGTCCCATTGCTGGAAAAGCATGGGAGATCCGAAGAGGCGGCTTATCTTGCAAAAAAATTCAGTAAGGGATGTTGTTGAAAGACAATGAAATATAATCGGTTCATTTTCATTATTGTCTTAGGAGGGCACGTATGAACAAATCCGAGATGATCGAAACACTGGCAGAGAAAAGAGGGCTATCCGTCAAGAAGGCTGAAGAAATCGTCAGCACTATTTTTGATGCCATGACAGACGCCTTGCTGGCCGGCGAGCGCATCGAGATCAGGGGTTTTGGCAGTTTCGTTGTAAATGATTACAAGGCCTACACAGGAAGAAACCCAAAAACCGGAGAATCCATAGCAGTCAAACCCAAAAAACTCCCGTTTTTCAAGGTCGGCAAGGAACTGAAGTCAAGAATAACGGATTGAATCCGATTGACCAAAACCGATCAGGACTGATGACCTTTTTCTGCGATATTATGACAATTACGGAGATTGGCCCCGTATGCCCTTAACATCCATATGGGAAGCTTTCGGAGGGATCGGCCTGTTTATCCTCGGCATGAAATTCATGTCAGACGGGCTTCAGAAGCTTGCCGGGGAACGCCTGAGAAGTTTTCTCGAAAAAACAACCGGCAATCGTCTCACCGCAGCCCTTATGGGGAGTTGTCTCGCCTCTCTGCTCCAATCGAGCAGCGCCGCTTCCATCCTGGTTATCGGTTTTGTTAATGCAGGACTGATTTCCCTCTATCAGGCCCTGGCGGTCCTTTTGGGTACCGGCATCGGCGCTACACTTGTAATCCAGTTCATTGCATTCAAAATCTCTTCCTTTGCCCTGCCTTCCATATTTGTCGGCGTTATTCTGAAGTCTGTCGGCCGAAACAGGCGAATTGTCTACATCGGTGATCTTCTTGTCGGGATCGGCCTTGTTTTTCTCGGGCTCCAGATAATGGAGTACGGCTTTGAGCCCATAAGCCGGAGCGCGCTGGTAAAAGGGGTCCA
>JBGQDJ010000327.1:0-3851 GCA_041495805.1 Geobacteraceae bacterium | reverse complement strand
CTCTAATTTACCCGTCAGGGAGTCAAACATGGAAAGCACCCGCTTGGCAAAGAATATAGAATATATAAGATAAGCCCCTTATTGTCAAGGATTTTCTGTAGCTTCCGGGGCCTTTTTCAGGTAGTTTTTATTCTTTGAATCGAAGAAGGCAGGTACCCTGCTTCCGTGAATTTGGATCGACTGCTCGCTTTTTGCAGATCATTTTCTGACATTCTGATAGATAAATTGTCTTGTTTCCCCTGCCCATCTGGGGTATAACTCTTTGCAGGTTGTCGGGCACATGGATCTGGGGAGGTGACAATGAAGAGTGGTTTTCGGAGTATGGTTTTTATTTCCCTGGCTTTCTTGATGACGGTTCTCGCTTTAAAACCGGTTTCCAGCCATGAAAATTATTCACTGAAATCCCGCGCAACAGCAACGATCTCCGAGACAAATCCACTGATCGGGGAAATGACGGCCCTCGGGGGCGCATTTCGTGATATTGTGTCCGCCGTTGTCCTCGGTGACAGCGGCCCCGTGCAACGGGCGATAGCGTCCATGAGCGGTACCCGGGAAAAGACCCACGAGGGAATCCATGCCGGGACTGTGGTCCTTCCTAAAAATGCCGCCCGCGTGAAGGATTTTATTGAAATGGACCGCGCCTTTCATGACAAGCTTGAAGCCCTCAACCGCGCTGCGCGCCACAACAATCTGCGCGAGATGCAAAGAATTACCCATCAGCTCATGAATGCCTGTGTACAATGCCATCAGATGTTCAGAAAATAAAGAAGGATTTTTTTACCAGCCCAGTTTTCCGCTGATCTGCGCCAACCATTTTACAAATACCACGCATAAAAAAAGACGTCCCGGCAGCAGTTCTTTTCTGGGGGGGGGGTGAACTGGCCGCCGAAACGCCGGGGATACCGAGTGCTGCCGGTTGCTCTCAGGCCTTCTTTATGAAGGCGGCTGGCTATAAAACCGGTTTACCAGCACGTTAATTGCCGGGCTGGTCATATCCGGCAGTTTGTCCTCATGGTAACTGGGGGCAGTGCTGAATTTCTTTTTATCAATGCCCAGGGAGAGTGTATCTTTTCCCGGCTGCATGGTAAGCGCACTGAGAGGCACCGGATATAGTTTGCTCGCTGATAATACGATCGCATACTCCGGTAGGCCGCTGGTGGAATTCTTCAGGACTTTCTTCATGTGGCCGAGGTCCTTGCCGTCCTTGCTTTCGACTTTTTTACCAACCAGGGTATCCGCATCCGTCATGGCGGCTGTTTGACCGTCCTTGATGCTGTTCGTATCCGTTTTGGCCGGCATGTCCGCGCCAAATGCCTCAATTGCGAAAAGCAGGGCAACGATACAACCGAACGTGCATACTGTTCTTCTGTTCATTGTTGTTTCCTCCTTGAGATAAGCGGCCGCAAGACCGCCTGATATGGCGTTACGTTGGAGCAAGCTTAGTACTCCATGACAACTTCATTGAACTGCTCACGTCTGACCTCATTGCCGGTCTTATCGCGATACACGAGTTCATCCGTGTCCAGGTCATATTCCGGAATGGCGGTATCGAACCAACGGCTGACGAAGTATTGGTAGAAGAGGTTGAAAAGACCGCCGCTCCGGTCGTGTTTGAACACGTATTCCGGCATTTTCTGCACATCCAGTCCGGTAGGATAATGCTTCAGGCAAAGATAATCGCCGAGGATGGTCATCTTCAGGAGAGGCACCTCGCTGTAGAGCTTCAGTTTTATTTTTTTCTGGCTCGCCTTGAGTTCTTTCAGAAAATCGATGCTTCGAATAATCTGATCTCGAAAAGATTCAGGCGTGCTCCGGGGGTCGGCAAGACTTTTTGCGCGGGCAATCACACCGTCCCTCAACGGATCCAGGAGCATGATCTTCGCTTCACGGCAATTTTTCAGGACCTGGTGCAGCTCCGACGCAGGGTCCGCAAATGTTTGAAAGCCGGTTGAACTGATCAGCATGACGGACCGTCCGAATCCCTGGGTTTCCTTCAGCTTCCGTATCTCCCTGCGAGCAAGGGACGCGGTTGCCGGAGCGGCGACGATCATTCCCGCTGTTTTTGCGGTCTGAGACAGCTTCCTGATTCTCCATTCTCTCGCTACGGCGTTGACCATAACGATCAAAATAACGGCCACCGCGGCTTCCGTGGATATTAAAAGGATGCGCTCGTTTTCCACAAGAGACCAGTACCGCAGGACCTTCCGCGCTATATACGTTATGGTAACGGGAAGGGAAAACGCGATACTCGCGCTCATCACAACAACGGCAATGTGGTACAGAATATGGGCAATATTTTTTCTCATAGTAACCTCAGTTCTTGAAAAGGCGTGTTATTAGTGTTCCGTAGATGGTTCGCAGAGGCGACTCAGAGCGATCAGGTTCCCGCACGCGTTAATGCAATACCGCCACCCGCGAATCGTTTCATGGGAAATCTCGTTACCGCGAAATAATCGTACGATACCGTTGCTGCCGTGCTCCTACGTATTTCCTATCAGGCCGGTGTAGTAAGAGTGAGGGCGCGCCCCTGAAATTTGAGTTTTCGCCTGTTGAATGCGGCAGTGTGCGCATTCCGACACCAATAGCTTTTCATCGAAAATCTTGTATAAACAGCAGTCACAAAAAACGAGCAGTTTGTCTATTCGTCCTGACGCAATATGCTGATCTATAATGTTTAACATTTCTTCTTTCCCTTCGTTTTTGTTTCTCTGACGGAATTCATTCAGCAAATATGGCGGCATGTCCGGTCCTTTCTGTTATCAGGATATTTCCTGTTCATAGAGCAAATCGAATGCCAAAGCTGTCAACTTTCGTAGTTATATTGATTATTAAGGATAAAATGCGTAATAACGCGCTTTTCCCAATTAACCTCAATATGAATAATGTATGGATTATCGTACAAATAACTTTGATTGCATCATGGGAAATGCGGTGTATTTAACGCAAAATCAATATGTTGCAGCTGTGTATGGAATTTCATACACGCCGTCAATAACCGTGTTTTTATGCACAGGGGGCTTACCTCATCTTTACAGAGAAGTAATGTGTCGCAGAGACTTGATTTCTTATTTTATTTGTTAGAGAAGTTCGTTCTTGATTGGCGTTCGATGCCTGCCCAGATGCGGTCTCAGGAAAGAGAAGCAAAAAGATGGGGGGTAAGACGTTTTTTATTGCTCGCGTTTATAATCAGCGGGATTGATTTTATGTTTTTTGAGGAGGGTGTACATGTCAGCCCGGTACCGGTCCGCCATGGTTGCGGCATTGCTCACGTTTCCCTGCGTCAGTTTAAGCAGCCGGATAAGATAGTTTTTTTCGAACAACTCACGGGCTTCTTTCAGCGGTTTGAACGGTTCTTCCTCACCTTTCGTAGGCAGGATTAAGTCCTCGGTGATGACCTCCTGTTGGGTCATGGCCACGGCATATTCGATGGTATTCTTGAGCTCCCGTATATTGCCGGGCCAATCGTGGAGCATAAGCCGCTGAAGCGCGGAAGGCGAAAGGCCCTTTATCACCTTCTTCATCTGCGTGCAAAATTCTTTCAGGAACGTGTCCACCAGAATGGGGATGTCCTCCTTGCGCTCCCTGAGGGGCGGCAGCAAAAGGGGAATCACATGGATCCGGTAATAGAGATCTTCCCGGAAGAGTCCCTGCCTGACCTGCTCGTCAAGGTCCTTATTCGTGGCCACGATGACCCTGACGTCGACCTCCACAGGCTGTTCGCCGCCCACCGGGTAAAACTGGCGCTCCTGAAGCACGCGGAGCAACTTGGCCTGAATAGGGAGCGACATATCGCCGATTTCATCCAGGAACATGGTGCCCTCATGGGCCTGGGCAAAGCGGCCCTTTGAGCT
>JBGQDJ010000326.1:0-3877 GCA_041495805.1 Geobacteraceae bacterium | reverse complement strand
CGGATGTCGCGGAACTGCTGACCGAATCCGACCTGTTCTGCTTTCCGTCGCGATGGGAGGGATTGGGGCTTGCGTTCCTCGAGGCGGCGGCGGTCGGCGTGCCGATCGTGGCGTCCGACCTTCCCGTGTTCCACGAAGTGCTGACGCCGAAGGAAGCGCTGTATGCGCCGGTCGGGGACGTTCCGGCATTTGCGCATGCGATCGAGCAGGCGCTTCTGCATCCGAGCGAGACCGCGGCGCGCGCGAATGCCGCGGCCGCGCACGTCCGCACGGAATTCACGATCGGGAAGATGGTCGAACGCTACGCGCGCCTGTACCGCGAACTCCTCCTATGCTTAAAGACAACCCGGCAACCCCGGCCAAAATCGAACTCGGCAAGAAACTCTATTTTGATCCCAGGCTGTCGGCTTCGAGTCTGATCAGCTGTAATACCTGCCATAATGTCGGTCTTGGCGGGGTTGACCTCCAGGAAACATCCACTGGTCACGGATGGCAGAAAGGCCCCCGTAACGCCCCTACGGTTTTGAATTCCGTTTTCAACCTGGCCCAGTTCTGGGATGGCAGGGCAGTAGACCTCATGGCGCAGGCCAAAGGCCCTGTTCAGGCTTCGGTTGAAATGAACAACAAACCTGAAAAAGTTGTTGAGACACTTAAAAGCATTCCGGGATATGCGCCACTTTTCAAAAAGGCTTTTCCCGGCATCGGGGACCCGGTAACATTCGACAACGTGGCCAGGGCCATAGAAGTTTTCGAGGCCACCCTGATTACCCCGGACGCCCCTTTTGACCGGTCTCTAAGGGGTGACCGCAAGGCCATTTCCGCCAAAGAAAAAGACGGGTTGAGGCTCTTCATGGCCAAAGGGTGCTCAGCTTGCCACAATGGAGTCAATATGGGAGGCACGGGATACTTTCCATTCGGGGTAAAGGAGATCCCATCCGCCGATATTCGTCCAACGGAAGATCTCGGTCGTTTTAAGGTCACAAACACGGAGGCGGACAAATATCTTTTCAAGTCTCCCTCTTTGCGTAATATCGACCTGACTCCACCCTACTTTCATTCCGGCATGGTCTGGAAACTCGAGGATGCGGTTCGGATAATGGGGTCCGCGCAACTCGGCATCAGACTTGACAGTGACGAGGACGGCAAGATAGTTGCTTTTCTGCATACCCTTACCGGAAGGCAGCCTTCGATTGTTTATCCGATCATGCCTCCGAATTCCGATGTCACACCCAAACCTGTGCTGAAGTAGTTTAGCCAGCGCAGATGCGAAGGCGACATAGGCTCATATTTGTGTATTTTACTCCAAGTAACGGGGAGAGCATGTCATGAGAAAACCGTTAGCCGTAATTATAAAAATGTCTTTTATCGTGTCAATCTTGATTTTCATGGGGATCCAGTTAATTCCTTACGGCCGCAATCATGAAAACCCGCCGATGACCAGAGAACCCGTATGGAAATCCAAAGATGTCAGAGTGCTGGCCCAAAAAGGATGTTTTGACTGTCACAGCAACGAAACTGTCTGGCCCTGGTACAGTCGGGTGGCGCCTATGTCATGGCTTGTTTACAGGGATGTCGATTCAGGCCGGAAAGCGCTCAATTTCTCGGAATGGCAGGATGGCAGGCGAGACAGGGAGAATGCAACAAAAATCAAGGATGAAATTGCCGAAGGAGAAATGCCGCCGATTATGTATCGGTTCATTCACTCCGATGCGCGTCTTACCACCGATGAAAAACGTCAACTGACAGAAGGCATCACGGCCGGCTTTCCAATTGCCGGTAATTGATCTGCCCGCAGGTGATGTTTGTATGGTCACCAGAAAGTAACAATGGCGCGAATACCCGACATACTTACACCCATTGGCCTCACCTCCCGGGAAGCTGCAAGGATCCTGGTTGAAGAAGGTCCCAACGAACTGCCGTCATCCAAGCAGCGGGGGAACCTAGCCATAGCCTTCGACGTCATGCGCGATCCGATGTTCCTGCTGCTGGTGGCCTGCGGCGCAATCTACCTGATGGTGGGAGACATGCAGGAAGCGCTTATGCTTCTGGCCTTTGTCTTTTTCGTCATGGGGATCACCCTTTACCAGGAGCGGAAAACGGAACGGGCGCTGGAGGCCCTCCGGGACCTCTCCAGCCCCAGGGCACTGGTTATCCGCGACGGCACCCAGCAGCGGATTGCCGGTCGCGAAGTGGTGCGGGGCGACATCATCGTCCTTGCCGAAGGGGACCGGGTTCCCGCCGATGCACTGGTGATGGAGTGCACAAGCCTGTCAACCGACGAATCTCTGCTGACGGGCGAATCCGTGGCGGTGCGAAAAGTGTCGGGCGATGCCTCTTCGCCTGCCGTGCAGCCGGGGGGAGACGATATCCCCTTTGTTTTTTCCGGGACCCTGGTGGTGCGCGGGCAGGGAATCGCCCGCGTGGTTGCCACCGGACAGCAGAGCGCCATCGGCAAAATCGGCAAAGCCCTTCAAGCAGTGACCAGTGAGGAAACCCTGCTCCAACGTGAGACCGGTCGCCTGGTGCGGCTTCTTGCCACCGCGGTCCTCGGGCTCTGCGCGCTCCTTATCCTGGTTTACGGGATAACTCGCGGCGCCTGGCTCGATGGGGTGCTGGCGGGTCTCACCCTGGCCATGGCGGTCATGCCCAACGAATTGCCCGTGGTCCTGACGATCTTCCTGGCTTTGGGGGCATGGCGGCTTTCCAGAACCCAGGTTCTTGCCCGCAGCGCGCCCGTGGTGGAGACCCTCGGTTCGGCAACCGTCCTCTGCGTGGACAAGACCGGCACCCTGACCCTGAACCGGATGACGGTCACCGCGCTCAACTCAAACGGTATTCTGTGCAACATCGGCGACTTCCGCAAGGAGCCGCCTCCGGACACATTTCACGACCTGGTTGAATTCAGCATCCTCGCCAGCCAACGCGACCCCTTTGATCCCATGGAGCGAGCAATCAAGGAATTCGGCGAAACGTATCTCGCCCACACCGAGCATCTTCACGGCGATTGGCGCCTTGAGAAAGAGTACCCGTTATCTCCCGAACTTCTTGCCATGTCCCATGTCTGGAAAGCGCCGGAGGGGGGCGACTACGTTATTGCCGCCAAAGGCGCTCCTGAGGCGGTCGCCGACCTCTGCCATTTCAGTGAGAGTCAGCAGAAAGAGATGATGTCGGCGGTGACCCGGATGGCTGACGACGGACTGCGGGTGCTGGGTGTGGCGCGTTCGTACTTCCGAGAAGCGGGTCTACCGGGTGAACAGCATGCATTCACTTTCGAGTTTCTCGGGCTGGTGGGACTGGCCGATCCGGTCAGGCCTACCGTGGCGCCGGCACTCCAGGATTGTTACCGGGCCGGCATCAGAATGGTGATGATCACCGGCGACTATCCCGGCACGGCGCGGAGCATTGCCAGGCAGATCGGCCTTGACCGGCGGGATGAGGTCATCAGCGGTCCTGAACTGGACGCCATGGGCGAAGAGGAGTTGCAAGACCGGATCAGAACGGTCAACATCTTCGCCAGGGTTGTGCCTGAACAGAAGCTTCGACTGGTGAAGGCCCTCAAGGCAAACGGCGAGATAGTCGCCATGACCGGAGACGGAGTGAACGATGCGCCGGCGCTTAAATCCGCACATATAGGGATCGCCATGGGGGGGCGCGGGACGGATGTGGCGCGGGAGGCATCCGATCTCGTGCTCCTGGACGACGACTTTGCTTCCATCGTTCGCGCGGTAAAAATGGGGCGGCGTATCTTTGACAACCTGAAAAAGGCGATGGCCTATCTCCTTGCCATCCATGTCCCGATTGCCGGGATGTCCCTGATACCGGTGCTTTTTAACTGGCCGCTGTTATTCATGCCTATCCATATAGCCTTTCTCCACCT
>JBGQDJ010000325.1:0-3883 GCA_041495805.1 Geobacteraceae bacterium | reverse complement strand
TCCAGTTTTTCGACCTTTAGCATATCGCCAGCGGAAACCTTGTATTGCTTACCTCCGGTCTTGACTACTGCGTACATATATTTCACCACCTTTAGAATATTTACAAAGAGCGTTAAAAAATAGCCCAAAGCAATCGTGAAGTCAAGAACTTTTTGGAATTAGCGTTGTAATCGAATGAATATCAAAATCCGTATTTCTAATTTGCATTTATTATGGACCTGCAAAGAGTTTGAAACCCGCAGGTCTTAACTGATCAACTTATGGTGATCTCGAACTGCTCCTGGTGAAACCCCGGCTTCGCCCTGACCGTGATCCGTTTCTTGAACCTCTTCTCCAGCTCCTCCAGGCCTCGCCGTTCCTCGTCATAGAGGAGGTCGGCAACCTGGGGATGGACTGTGAGCATAGCTTTGGTGCCGCGGATGTCGAGCATCTCGCGGCGCAGTTCGCGGAAAATCTCGTGGCAGATGGTCGTCTTGGACTTGACATAGCCGCGACCCTCACAGTAGGGGCAGGGTTCGCACATCATCCTCCCTATGCTCTCCCGAACACGCTTCCGGGTCATCTCCACGAGCCCAAGCTCGGATATCTTGAGGATGTTGGTCTTGGATTTGTCGCTCTTCAGCGCCTCTTCCAGGGCGGTGAATACCTTGTCCCGGTTGACCTCCTTCTCCATGTCGATGAAGTCGATGATGATGATCCCGCCGATATTGCGTAAGCGTAGCTGGTATGCGATTTCCTTCACCGCCTCCAGATTGGTCTTGAGGATGGTGTCTTCCAGATTATGCTTGCCGACAAAACGACCGGTGTTGACATCGATAGCGGTCAACGCCTCGGTCTGTTCTATAATTATGTATCCCCCCGATTTCAGCCAGACCTTGCGTCCCAGTCCGCGGCTGATCTCCACCTCCAGCCCGAAATGGTCGAAGATCGGCTCCTCTTCGTCGTAGAGTTCGATGGAGTATTTCATCTTGGGCATGAATGTGGAGATGAACTGGACGATCTTGTCATGTTCAGGCTTGGAATCGACAACGATCCGATTGACCGTTTCCGTCAGGATGTCTCTCACTACTTTCTGGGTTACGTCCAGGTCCGAATGGATCAGGCAGGGGGCGTGGGTTTTATCCTTGTTGTCGGCTATCTCCCCCCAGAGCTTTGTGAGATAGTTCATGT
Source organism: Geobacteraceae bacterium (assembly GCA_041495805.1). Classification (GTDB taxonomy): domain Bacteria; phylum Desulfobacterota; class Desulfuromonadia; order Geobacterales; family Geobacteraceae; genus JBGQDJ01. The sequence continues at coordinate 2,713 of JBGQDJ010000325.1, read as the reverse complement.
CGGCCAGGAGGTCATCCTCGCTTTTTCCCTCTGAAACGGTACGGACGATAAAGCCGCTGCCGGGAGGCTTGATACGCTCCACGACTTCCTTCAGCCTCTCCCGTTCAGCCTCGTCCTCGATCCGGCGGGAAACTCCCACATGGTCAACGGTCGGCATATAAACCAGGTGGCGGCCGGGAAGAGAGATATGGGAAGTGATCCTCGCCCCTTTGGTGCCGATTGGCTCCTTGGAGACTTGCACAAGGAGCTCCTGCCCCTCCTGCAGCAAATCCTCGATGGGATGAAGGGGATGGAACACCGGACCGTCCCCTTCCGTCGGCTCTTCCTTTTTTCCGTTGCCGTCCATGAGGGCCTCGTATTCCTCGATGGCTTCGAAAACATCCGCCACATAGAGAAAGGCGGCCTTTTCCAGGCCGATGTCGACAAAAGCGGCCTGCATCCCCGGCAGGACCCGGATCACCCTACCCATGTAAATGTTCCCCACAATCCCCTTGACCCTGCTTCGCTCGATGTACAGTTCGGCAATGGTGCCGTTCTCGATTAGGGCGATGCGGGTCTCATGGGAGGCGGTGTTTATAACCAGTTCGTTACCCATGGTCTCTCCTGGAAACGCGGCTTTTGACTCGGCCTGTCGGCCTCGCCCTACGGGCAGCCTTCGCTGTCCAATTCGCAAATCGAATTGTCCGTCCTGGCCGCGTAAGTCTTCGGCGTCACTTGTGCGGCGTAGCGCTGCTACGCCTCCGCGTTCCCCCTCGACAGCCTTGCCAGAACGAAAAATCCACGTTTCCTAATGTATATGTGTTTAAAAAGTCGAATCTTTAAATATGACTTCCAGCTTCTCGATCCGGGTGTCCGCCAGTTCCTCTGGAGTGAGGCCGGTGATCGCAGCCGCGAACTCCAGGGGTTTGCCTCGCCTGATGGTCATCTCAAGGAAATTGTCGCGGGCCCGGAGTTCAAGCAGTTCCTTGCGAAGGTCGAGTTCCGTCACCTTGCCTTTTTTTTCACGGCGCAGAAGAAATGTCTCCAGTCCCAGAAATGTCTCGACCCGTTTTGCTAACTCCGGCATCAAGGGACCGGGCATGGAAAGGCGATAGAGTACACTGTCCATTATGACAGCCAGGGATTGGCTGTTACGGGGTATTCTCTCCACCTCCATGATCTGAATCCCAAACGGAAGGACTGAGTTCAGGCTTTCCTTGACACGCTCCGGGTCACATCCCGCGTCAACTTCCATGTCAAGATACTCGGCCGATGATTCTACACCTACAGACAGGGCAGTTGCAAACGAGAATTTGGGGTGAGGGTGAAAACCCTGCGAAAATCTGATGGGAATTCGAGCCCTCTCCACAGCCCGGCTGAAGAGCGACAACTGTTCCAGATGACTCAGAAGAGACATTTCGCCTCGCTTGCAGAAACGCATGCGCAGCTTTTCCGCTTCTTCAATTGCCTGACCGGGGGTAAACCTTGGCGGGGAAGTTCCTCCGGACAGATCGACCTCCGCGGGGTTATTGATCCGCATCCTGATCCGCTTAAAATCGCAGACACCACATCCCATGCATTTCCCACTGCGGCAATCCGGGGTATATAAGCCGGCTCCCGATTTAGACAATTCGCTTCGCAGAAATTTCTTGCTTACACCATAATCAAGGTGCCCCCAGGGGAGAATCTCATCCAGGGAGCGCCGTCTGTGATAAAATCTGGGGTCGATGCCCGTTGCCCGAAATGCCTCCTGCCACTTGCCGAAGTTGAAATGTTCGCCCCAACCGTCAAATCTGCATCCCAGTTCGCGGGCCTTGATGAGAACAGGGCACAGCCTGCGATCTCCCCTTGCGAATACCCCTTCCATGACGGATAGCGGCGCATCCTGCCATTTGAAATTGAGCTTCCTCTTCTTCAGTTCCAGCCGCAATATCTGCTGTTTTTCCAGGATATCCTCATAGCTTATCTGGGGTTCCCATTGAAACGGGGTGTGGGGCTTAGGCACGAAGCTTGAGACCGAGACATTTACCTCGCCGCCGCCGGCCTGTTTCCCCATGTTTTTCACCTTCTTTGACAGCTCTGCAATCCCCTGCACGTCCTCCATGGTTTCGGTGGGGAGGCCGATCATGAAGTAGAGTTTGATGAGCCGCCACCCTGCGTCGTAGGCCTCAAAGGCGTTTTCAAGAAGCTCCTCATCGGATATCTCCTTGTTGATGACAGCCCGCAGACGTTCACTTGCCGCTTCCGGGGCCAGTGTAAAGCCGGTCTTGCGGACCCTCTTCACCTCATCCATAAGTTCACGTGTCAGCGTGCCGACGCGCAATGACGGGAATGAAACCGCGATACGTTGCTCCGCATAACGCGTCATAAGCGTCTTGATGAGAGGGGAGATGCAGCTGTAATCGCCCGTGGAGAGGGAGAGGAGCGAGATTTCGTCGTAGCCGGTGTTCCGCAGCGTCTGTTCGATTATTTCCAGGACCTTCTCCGGCGAGCGCTCCCTCACCGGGCGGTAGGTGTATCCAGCCTGGCAGAAGCGGCAGCCCCGGGTGCAACCGCGAGCAATCTCCATGCTGATCCGGTCATGGATGGTCTTGAGAAAAGGAACGACCGGTGCAGTCGGATAAGGGACACCGTCCAGGTCGGAAACAAAGCGCCGCTTAACGGCTTCATAACCCTTTTTAATTGGTGTTATGGAATCCACTCGGCCCATGGAGTCATAGGCGATTTCGAACAG
>JBGQDJ010000324.1:0-3894 GCA_041495805.1 Geobacteraceae bacterium | reverse complement strand
TGATTCACCCTCTGCGCTCCTCTGCGTACTCTGCGTTGAAAAGGTTTCGATCTCCTCCCGCAACTGCTGTTCCCTGTGGATCGCGGCATAGCGGCCGTCAAGGGCGAGGAGTTCTTCATGGCTTCCCTGTTCGACTATTCTCCCTACGTCCAGGACGATGATCATGTCGCAGCCGCGCAGTGCCGAGAGGCGGTGGGAGGCGATGAGCACGGTCCGCTTGCCGTAATAGGAGGAGAGCCCGGCCAGGATAATTTCCTCGGTACGTGCATCCACGGCGGAGAGCGGGTCATCGAGGATCAGGATGGCAGGCTCTTTAATTAGCGCCCGGGCGATGGCGGCCCGCTGTTTCTGGCCTCCGGAGAGAGCAATGCCGCGCTCGCCCACCAGGGTCCGGTAGGCTTCCGGAAAACGAAGCACGTCGTCGTCCAGGCTGGCCAGTTGCGCTGCGTAACTTATCTCCTCTTCTCCGGCCCCTTCCCTGCCGTATGCTATATTGTCGGCAACTGTGCGGGAAAAAAGGAAACTCTCCTGGGGGACGAAACCGATGGCTTTGCGCAGCATTTTCAACGGGACCCTGTTGATGTCGGTTCCATCGAATAAGAGCGAGTTGTCGGCAACCGGATAGAGCCTGGCTATAAGGCGCAGCAGTGTGGACTTGCCGCTGCCGATGGGGCCGACTATCCCCAGCTTCATCCCTTGGGGTATGGTAAGGGAGATATTGGAAAGGATTGGCGCTGAGGGTGGAGAGACGCCACCTCCATAGCCAAACGACAGGTTTCGTAGCTCTATTTCGCCGTTGATCCTATCAATAGGGGCCGGTGCAGCCGGTTCACGGATTTGCGACTCAGCGTTAAGCACGTGGTTCAGGCGCTGCATGGAAGCCGCCCCGCGCTGCATCAGATTGAGGATCCATCCGAAGACTACGGTCGGCCAGATGAGCATCCCCAGGTAACCATTGAATGCGACGAAATCCCCCAGGGTCATTGCTCCGGATATAACCCTGCTCCCGCCGATGAAAAGCACAGCCAGTGTTCCCACGCCGCCGGTGGATGCCATGATCGGCATCATCAGGCCGCGCAGCCTGGCCATTGCCATATTGCTCTCCAGATAACAGGCGCTTATCTCCCGAAATGCACGGTTCTGGCTCTCCTCCCGGCAATAAGCCTTGATGAGCGCCACCGCGGATACGTTTTGCTCCGCATGGCTGGTTAACCGTGCAAGCTCTTCCTGGGCCTTCTGTGAACGGCGGAACATCGACTCGCTGATCTTCTTGACCAATAAAATCATCAGGGGGAAAGGAATTACCGCGATAACGGTCAATAGTGGACTGATCCTGAGCATCAGAAAGAGGGCGGAGAAGTAGAGGATGCAGGTGTTGATGATGTTAAGCACACCGAAACCGATCAGCATCCGCACATTGGTCAGGTCATTGGCGAAACGGGAGAGGATGTCGCCGGTCCGCTCCTGCGAAAAAAAGTGGAGGTCCAGGGTAAGGAGCTTTGCATACAGCTCCTCGCGGATCAGGAATTCGATACGGCGGGCGGCATGAAGGAGCGTGGTGCGGGAAAATACGCGGATGAATCCCTGGAGCAGGGCGGCGGCGATGATCAGGCGGCCGTAATAAAAAGGGGGGTGAGCGGATGTTCCCATGTGCTGAAGGCTTTCGATCGCCAGTTTCAAGAGCCAGGGGATGAAGAGGGCGCAGGCATTGGTGCCGATGAGAAAGAGGGCGCCCCATAGATAGGTCCACCGGCAGCCAAGCATGTATTGGTATAGTCTGGAGAGCTCGCTGATGAAAATTCTCCTCGGACCTGAGAGGCAACTGCGCAAGGTGTTAAGGCTGAAGGTTGTTTTATGCCAGCCACTCTTCAACCTTCCGTCTATAAACCCGGGTCTTTATTTCTGCTCAATCAACAGGATTATATCGCGAACCGCCCTTGCCATGACTTGCTCCAAGGCCATCTGCTCGGCTTTGAGAAGAATCATCTCCCTGTCGAGGAGCGTGGTGTTTTCATAAGAGCTTTCGTAATCGAGTTTTTTTATTTCCATGCCGTTACGCCACACCCCAAGCGAGACCTTCACGTTGCAATTCGCTTCAACTTTGTAGATTTTGTCAACCTCGTCCAGTCTGATCGACACGGTTGTCAGTTTGATCCCTTTCGCAACTCCATCCGGCATAACCTCCACTGGTATGACATTGTATCCGGCTACTTTGAGCTCCTGGGAAAATGCGTCCATCAAAGTATCTACAGGCGGTCTTCCGGTCACGACATTACCGGTTTTTTCACCCGAGCCGTTCTTTATCCCGCCGATTATCCACTCAACCTGGGGTCTGCCGGAAACCGGATGGATACTCTGGGATAAATAAATGTCCCCTGATCCGCCACTGCCCAAGGCAGTTGGATGGTAAAGGAAATTGACGTTCTGGCCTGCGATCACGGGTCCCGCCATGAGCGGCAGGCAAGCCGTCATTATGAAGAGAATTAGTTCTCTCAAGCCGAATTTGAACATTTTGCCTGTTATTGCCGATAGCCGATTGCCCATGACTCTCCTCCTATTGCCTGGCAGAAAGAAACTTTTTGCGTAGATTTTTTCCGGACTTTTGTGTTGTTGCACACGAACATGTGCCAGGCACAGCTTAGAATATTTCCAACTCAAAGTCCAGTTAGCTTTTTCGGAGTGTTGAGAAGCAAATTGAGCCCTATTTCCCCGTCGAAATGATCCCAGGGGAATATAATTCAAGAAATCGAAAAAATAAATTAAAGTATTTTGACGAAGTGCCGATAGGAAACAGTAAGGGAAATCTTATTGAGAGGAGGTGAAAAATATGGCAGCGCAAATTTCCGGGATCAATGCACAAGGGGCTGACCTGTTTGCTCATACCACAAAGACCCTTCAGGAGGCAGCGACAAAGGCCCACGCATCAGATCCAAAAAAAGCAGGAATTCCAGTGGAAATGGACAAAGTTGAACTTTCAACAAGTGTCAAGGCGAGATTGATGAAAGGGCAGGGTGAGTCGGCCGACGAGATTGCCGACCGCCTGGGGGTGGATGTCAAAACGGTTGAAAGCTATCTGGGGAGTGGCTCCTCACCGACTGAAACCCAGGCCCGCCAGATGAAAGAGCGGGGCGAATCGGTTGTTGAAATTGCCGGAAGCTTGAACGTGGATGTCAAAACAGTCGAAAGGTATCTGGGAAATGTTCATTCCTCCGCGGCAATCCAGGCGCGGAAGATGAAGGAAGAGGGCGAATCGGCCGTCGATATCGCCGACCAATTGCACCTGGATGTCAAAACCGTGCACCTGTATCTGGGTATTGCACCTCAGCCGCCTGAAAGACAGGTTCAAGAGATGAAAGATGAGGGCGAATCGATTGCTGAAATTGCCAAACGCATGCACCTGGATGTCAAAATCGTGAACCTCTATCTGGGGAACAGTTCGGCGGCTGATGAAAAGAAAGGTAAAAAGAATATCGAAGGTTGATGAAGTTCCCTGAACTTGGTCGGATTATGGGAAGATGTGGGGATACGATTCGATCCGGTTGCCGGATTTGAATGCCCCTTGCATACGGTCAAAAGTCTGCCATAATACGGACGAAAAAGAACGGTAACGGGAGGCCCGATGAGCGGTCCCATTGCGATTGGCGTAAGCGCGTGTCTTTTGGGAAATAATGTCAGATATGACGGCGGCAACAGGCATGACAGCTACATAACCGATATCCTGGGGCGATTCTTCAGCTTTGTGCCGGTCTGTCCCGAGGTGGAATCGGGCATGACCATTCCACGGGAGCCAATGCGCCTTGAGGGAAATCCGGCAGCCCCCCGTCTGATGACCATAAGTACGCGGCTCGACAAGACCGCGCAGATGACTTCGTTTTGTCGCGCCAGAGTCAAGGA
>JBGQDJ010000323.1:0-3917 GCA_041495805.1 Geobacteraceae bacterium | reverse complement strand
TGTTGCATGACATCTACATCACCCCTGCTGGCGCATCCGGCCAGCATAAAGAGGATAAGGGCTGTGAAACCTTTTCTGGAAATGCACATGATGCAGGCACCCTCCAAAGTCATCTCGCGCGATGACCTGTTAAATTTCGGTTTTCAGTTGGGAAAATGATTGTAATCGACGTTGTAATATAAAAAGGAGCCGGCAGCCCGGCTCCCTTTAAATCATGGTAAAGCGGATTACTTGATTATAATGGCGAATTCATCACGACGGTTCTTGGCCCAAGCTGCATCATCGTGTCCGGGATCCGCGGGTTTTTCTTTCCCGTAGCTGATGGTGGATAGACGCGAAGCCGGAACTCCCAGGGTAGAGATGTAGTTCATAGCGGCTTTTGCACGCTTTTCCCCCAGCGCCAGGTTATATTCGTCAGATCCGCGTTCATCACAGTTCCCTGCGATCTGAACCGTTATGGAGCTGTTTTTCATCATGGCCGCGGCATTTTTGGTGAGAATCTCGCGGGATTTTGCAGACAAGACATATGAGTCGAAATCGAAGTAGATATTATCCAGAGACGCCATCGACTGGGAAGCGGCCGTTCTGGATTCATCAGTGACCGTTGTCGGCGCCTCTTTAACAGTCCGATCCTGAACCGCCTCTTCCTTGACCGGCGGTTTTGATGGGACCGGTGCTTCAGCCGGTTGTGTTGCAGATGCTGCGGGAACATCTCCCTCTCCCTTTACAAGCTCCTTTTTGGCGCAGCCGCCGGCAATCAGGGCGGAACAGAAAAGAGCCACAATAAAACCAACCGTCACCTTACTCATTTTTTCTCTCCTTTGTTCATTAAATTTGAGATGTTGTTAAAAGGTATCCCCAGTAACGGACGAATTGATTCACATTATACATAAGATTCACTCATTTTCAAGAAGTCTTGCAGAAAATAATGGTCAATCGTTACCAGTGGCTTGACCAGGTTGGATGGGAGTCGCTTGCATTACCGCTGGAAACTCTGGTCTGGCCGGAGCCGTCGGCCCTCATGACATAAATTCCCCCACGCGTGGAACTGAAGGTGATAAAGCGCCCGTCAGGCGACCATCGCGGATGTTCGTTGCTCCCTTCGCTGGTAAGTCGGGTATCTCCGCTTCCGTCGGGGTTTATTGAGTATATCTGGAAACCGCCTTCCATGCGGCAATAAACAATTCGATCCCCTTTTGGCGACCAGCGAGCCCTGTCGTTGTATGAGCCGCTGGTTGTGAGCCTGCGGACATTGCTCCCGTCCGAGTTCATGATAAAAACCTGCGGCTTCCCCAGCCGGTCCGAGGTAAATGCCATTCGGGAACCGTCTGGCGACCACGAAGGGGAAACGTCAATGGCGCTGTTATTGGTAAGCCTGGACAATTGTTTGCCGCTTGTGTCGATGAGATATATTTCGGAATTCCCGTCCTTGCTCATTGCAAGTGCAATCCTTTTTCCGTCCGGGGAATAGGCTCCGGTAATATTGATCCCATGGTGGTGAGAGATATCGGCTTCCGCACCGGTAAATAATTCGCGCCTGAACAGATCCGGATTGCGCCGCTTGTATGAGGTATAAATGATTTCCCTGCCATTCGGAGAGAAGTCGGGGTTGAGATTTATGGAGCCGTTCCTGGTAAGTCTCTGGATGTTGTGGCCATCATAGTCCATCAGGCAGATTTCTTTATTGCCGGTCTGTTTCGAGACAAAGGCGATCTTGCCGCTAAACGGCCCCTTTTCGCCGGTAACCGTAAGCATTATCTGGTCATCAAACATATGAGAGATTTTTCGCACATCGCGGATCGGTCCTGTATAGCGTTTCGCGACAAGTTCTTTGCCCTTGAGCACGTCATAGAGTCTGAATTCAAGGGATATTGAGTTCCCCGAGACCTTGTAGCCGCTCTTTACGAGAAGATCAGCCCCGGCGGCCTTCCACGGGGAAAAGTCGAATTCCCCCGGCCGTATCCCGTTATTGTCCGAGCTCCCCGTGCCGGCCATAACCGAAAAGGGTCCGGCAAGGTTCATGTCAAAGCGCAAAACGTCATTGACTTCGTTTGCAATTCCGGGATTCTGTACACCGTCAAAGCTTTTTGAGAGCGGAATTGCGATCTGCAAATGGCGGTTGCCCGGGGCGGTTACATCCAGGTAACCCTGTTGAGCCTGAACCATTGCGGGGAAAAGTAGCGCTGCGAGAAAAAGAAATATTTTTGTCATTTTTTGCTTACTCCTTCAGGAGCGAACCTGTAGCTGTATTCGAACGTCGCGCCTCCCGGCGGGGGAGGGAAGGTCTGTTCAGCCTTAAGTATCGCCCTTCGAACGGAATCTTCGAATAGCCGGTCCGCTGAGCTTTTATCAATTTTCAATGCGATGACCCTGCCATTCCGGTCAATAGTGATACTTACAAGCACAGTGGGGGATTTCGTCTGGTAGGCTATGGTTTTAGCAAAGGCATCCGTAAGTCTTGAGCGGATGTAAGCGGCATAGTCGCTCCCGGCTTCCGTTCCCTTGGCGCCCGGCATGCCTGCCTGTCCGCTTTTGCCGCCGGCTCCGACCTTTTTCTGCAGGGCGTCCAACGCCGCTGAAACGTGCCTTGCGTCAACCGCCCGCGCTATTTTTGCCATCCGTTCCTCGAATTGGCGTTCGGTTTCAACGGCTGGCTTCTCCTTCTTGGCTGGGATGCTCTTTAAGGCGGTTTTCTTGGCAGTCTTCTGCGGAAGGGTCATTTCCTGTCGCGCGGGAACGGCGGGGGGAGAGCCGGATGTTGACGGTGTGCCAGCCTGGGGGTTGGCAACCGGCAGGTTTACTATATCGACATAATAAACCGGCCCTTCCTTGAAAGGTTTGGGTGCAAAGTGAAATATGAAAAGCAAAAACCAGCAGGTGAGATGGATAAGAAAGGAGCAAACCAGCATCCATCGAAAGTCAGGCTCTTTTCTTTGCAGGGAATGGATCATTTCCTCAGGGAGGGCTCAGTAACCATGCCGAGCCGTTCGATTCCGGCCCCTTTAATCTCGGCCATGGCCTTGACGACATCGCCGTACGGCACATCTTTGTCTGCCTTGAGAAAGACCTCTTTTTTGCTCCTGGTGGCAAACATGTCGCTGAGTCTGGTCCGCAGTTCAGCGGACGGGATTTCGCCGGAATTTATGAAAATCTTGCCGGATCTTTCGATGGAAACCACAACACTCTCCTGGGGCGCGGATAGAGCCTTGGTTTCCGCCTTTGGCAGGTTGACCTGAACCCCCTGCTGCATCATCGGTGCGGTTACCATGAAGATGACCAGCAGAACAAGCATGACGTCCACCAGAGGTGTGACGTTGATCTGGGACATGGTGCCGCGGTCGTCGTTGCCTCTGCTCCCTATTTCCATTCTATTTCCCCTGTTTCACTTTGCGAACGTCCGGTGGACGATGTTCAGAAATTCCGTGGAGAAGCTGTCCATCTCGGCGATCAGCACCTTTATCTTATGCTGGAAATGGTTATAACCCATGACAGCCGGGATGGCCGCCACAAGACCGATTGCGGTAGCGATGAGCGCTTCGGCGATACCGGGCGCAACAACGGCAAGTGAGGCCGAGCCGGTTTCCCCGATACCTTTGAAGGCGGTCATAATCCCCCATACCGTGCCGAACAGCCCGATAAAGGGGGCGGTTGAGCCGGTAGTGGCGAGAAAGGTCAGATATTTTTCGAGCCTTGTTATTTCCGAAGTTGTCGCCCTGCGCAATGCCCTGGAGATATTGTCGATACCTCCCAGGTCGGTGCTGATGCCCGTATGCTCTTCCGGATGTTCGGCCTTTTCCATCAGTTTTTTCAATTCGCCGTACCCTTCATTGAAAAGGACAGAGAGAGGTGAGTTTGCAAATCGGTCCAGCTGAGCGTTGATCAGGTCAAATTTCTTGGTTTTCCAGAAAAACTCGAGA
>JBGQDJ010000322.1:0-3923 GCA_041495805.1 Geobacteraceae bacterium | reverse complement strand
GGCGATCTGATGAAATATATCGGCAATCATTAAATATCCGAACTGTCGCCTTGAGATCGAGAAGTGAGAACGCCCGCCATGCGCGGGTTTTCTTGTCTCTGCCGGCTAAGAAACCTTTCATTTCGGATCTTCAAGTCGCTCTTCCTTCTCCTCCCATTCTTCCCTTCGCAATTCCATGGTGAGGAGGTTCCAGAATTCATCACCGAACTGCCTTGCCCTTTCCCTTATCTCAACCTGGCGAAAACCGAGACACCGGTAGCACTCCACGGCGGACGTGTTGAAATCGTAGACATTGAGGGTCAGGAGGTCAAAGTGCAGATCATTGAAGGCAAAGCGGACGATAAGGGAGACCAGTTGATTCCCGTAGCCTTTGCCGCGGCATCCGGAGTCGCCGACAAGGACCCGGCCGATATGCCCGGCACGCTTCTCGAAGCGTTGCAGTTCAATATGGCCGATTGTAGCGCCGGATTCGCCCTCCACGGCCTTGAACATGTAATAGGCAGGCCTGTAGCCGCGCGTGCGTTCGAGGGTGGCCAGGAGCTGATTTCTGTCAATGGGCCACGAATAGCCCGGACCCGCCCATAGCAGCAGAAATCGCGCATCGGGGACCCATCCGATCAGCCGCTCGCAGTCATCTTCGTTGAAAAGTCTCAGTTCCAGCATATCATTCCAACAATTTTCCATGGTTGCGAACGTGGCCCGCCCCCTATGCGGCCCCTTTACGTTCTCGGCCAGATGCTTGGACGTGAATCAGCACGGCAGTACCGGCAGTTCCAAGCCGGCCATCTTCTGCACCAAACGGACCACCTGGCAGCTGTAGCCGAATTCGTTGTCGTACCAGACATAGAGGACGCAACGGTTCCCCTCGGCAATGGTGGCCAGCGAGTCCACCACCCCGGCATGGCGTGAACCGACGAAATCGCTGGAGACCACCTCCGGCGAATTGGTGTAGTCGATCTGGTTCTGAAGCGGAGAGTCCAGCGAAATACCACGCAGGTAGTTGTTCATTTGTTCGACGGTAACCGCTTGGCCCAGTTCCAGGTTGAGAATGGCCAGCGAAACGTTGGGGGTCGGTACCCGGATGGCGTTGCCGGTAAGCTTTCCTGCCAGTTCGGGAATGACCTTGGCAGCCGCCTTGGCCGCCCCGGTCTCGGCGATGACCATATTCAGCGGGGCGCTGCGGCCGCGGCGTGAGGCCTTGTGGTAGTTATCGATCAGGTTCTGATCGTTGGTGTAGGAGTGGCAGGTCTCCATGTGACCGTGCACGATGCCGAAGCGGTCGTTGATGGCCTTCATTACCGGCACGATGGCATTGGTGGTGCAACTGGCGGCGGAGAAGATTCGCTCCCGGGGAGTGATCAATTCGTTGTTGACCCCTGCCACAATGTTGGGGATGTCCCCCTTTCCCGGCGCGGTGAGGATGACCTTCTCGATGCCGGGCGCCTTGAGATGACGGGACAACCCGTCGCGGTCACGCCACTTGCCGGTATTGTCGATGAGAATGGCATTGTTGATGCCGAACCGGGTGTAGTCGACCGATTCGGGCGAGTCGGAATAAATAATGCGGATCATGTTGCCGTTGGCGAGGATGGCGTTCTCTTCCTCATCGATAGTGATGATGCCGTTGAAAGGGCCATGAATCGAATCGCGGCGCAGAAGGCTGGCGCGCTTGACCAGATCGTCGCTTCCCCCCTTGCGCACGACCGCGGCCCTGAGCCGCAGTTTTTCGCCGCTGCCGGCCTTTTCGATCAGGATACGGGCCAGAAGCCGCCCGATGCGGCCGAAACCGTAGAGAACGATATCCTGCGGTTCGACCAGAAGCGCGGTCCTGCCGGTGTTTATGGATGCCAGTTCCCTGACCAGGAATGAGTCCACCGGCATGTCCGAGTCGCGAAAACGAACGGTGAGCTTGCCCAGATCAATACGGGCCGGCGCCAGTTCCAGCTTTGAGATGGACTCCAGCACCGGCTGGGTATCCAGCACCGTCAGTTCGCCATCGAGGATGAGCCGGGCAAACCGGTGGGCCTTGAGCAGGTCGATTACCGTGCAGTGCACCAATGAGCGGCCGTAAACGGTCAGCACGATGTTGTGTTCGCGATAGAGACGGCCGATGACCGGCAGCATGTCTTCCGCAACAGCCTCCTGCCGCTGCCATTCCTTGAGATGTATATCCGGTTTCTGTCGATTCATGGGTTACGCACCTTCCGCAGAGAAAAATTGGTTGAGAAGCGCCGCCCGGAAAAATCCGGATGGTGAATTAATTGTACGCCAGCGGCGTTTCCGGTTCAAGCTTCTTTTCCATTAAAAGAGCCTTTGCCCGAACCGGCCTGGCCAATGCCACCGACCTTCCCGGTTTCTCCCTGCAAAGGTTCCGGCAGATTTTCGGCCCGTTCTCGCGGACGACGAAACGGGGCAGCAATTCCAGACGATATTGAATCCCATCACAAGGTGACAAGGGAATATCTGTTGAACCGCCTCTTCTGAAGTTTCCCAGCTCAAATAGAAAGGGACTTCCTTCCAGACCCATTTCGCCTTTACTACCCAATGTGTTCGGAAAGCTCGGCAATCTTTTTCCCACAGGTTTCTTTTAAAAGCTGTGCATCTTTAAGCAACCCTCTATAGAGCTTACTTAGCTCAAACGCGGTGTTTTCCGGATATTGTTTTACTCCAGTTTCGAGCATTGAAATCATTGTGATGATATCTGCCAGAGATTTCTCCAGTTGTTCTTTTTTTTCTTTGCATTGTTTCTGATAAAGATCATTCATTCCCATGATTACATTCCCTTTCCATTCGGATTTCCTGCATTCAGGCAGGTACAAAGGAGTTATCCACCCCGCCGCCCTTTACACCAATTTCAAATTATCAAATCCTGACCCTTAGCCCCCCTATTTCCTTTCCCTTTTTGAAAAGTGAAAGGCCCGCTGTTATAGCGGGCCTCATTTTTTCCAAATTTCCCCATTTCATGGGTTCTGGGGCTTATTCAGCCCCTAGGTTACTACTATATCTTCTGTTAATAGCAAGGTGGAGTGTCCTCGGTCATACGGTCCTCCTTCGTTTTCTGCTAAACCGCGTGGAACTTCATCTACTGCTTTGTAGCTCCTTTTCTGAATGTTTCTGATCCGGTAACGCTACCATGATTTAAATATAACCGATCTGAAGCAAAAAAACAGTCTGTTACTATTTTTTTTATGGGCGTATACTTTTCCTTTGTGTCAATTTGGCAAAAAACGTTTACCCGTTTCTCCCGCTTTGCCGAAACGGGGTAAAGAGATACTCCAATCCATTGACCTTGATCTCATAGACTGTCTGAAGCATCATGCCAAGCTTACCCTCCGGAAATCCCTGATTGGCAAACCAAACCACATAATGTTCCGGAAGGTCGATCAACAACCGGCCCCGGTACTTGCCGAACGGCATCCGCATCGCCGCCAGTTCCAGAAATTCATTGGGATCACCTGCCGCCTCAGTACAGGGTTGCTGCAAATCCTCACTCATCACTGACTTCCCATCCATGCATGTGTTCCTGATAACCTGAGAAAAAGGGAATAACAGGACACTTCCCAATTTTTGCAATTGACATGGAAAACATAGAGAAATAAGGAAGTGTCCCAATCCTACGATTTGATTCCCGAGTCAATACCCCCAATCCTCATGCCTCACCGGTAGTCTATTCAATTCGTCCTTATAAAATCGCCATTTCGGCATGTACTGATCCATCAGGGTGACGAAACGGCTGTGGTGAGTGGACTCCAGCAGGTGCACCATCTCGTGCACGACGATGTATTCGAGGCATTCCGGTGGCTTCTTTGCCAGATCCGTGTTGAGCCGGATGCTCTTTGCGCCGGGGGTGCAGCTACCCCATTTTGTTTTCATTCTTTGCACAAAGAACCTCTCCACCTTCACGCACATGAGCGGCTCCCATT
>JBGQDJ010000321.1:0-3934 GCA_041495805.1 Geobacteraceae bacterium | reverse complement strand
TGCATCCTGCCGTTCTTGTGATGATTCCCGCCAAAACAGGGGTGCCCCTGGATGTTCTTCTGAGCGCATGATGTAGCCATATCCTTCTCCCTTCCATATACGACGCCGAGTTGTCGTTGTTTGAGTGGCGTTAAACCTTTAGCCCTTGTTGATTTTCAAAAAAAAGCCCGACAGATAGATCTCTGTCGGGCCTCTTTGCCTCGTGAAAATAGTTTTTGTCTCTGTTACGGAAGTGATATGGCATTTACCGTGCCAGAAGTCGATGGAATAGGCATTTACACTCTGGATCGCCTGTATATGGGCGTTTATCGGAAGTTTCACACATCCGGCAATATTACACTTTTGTGGGATTGATTATTAATTAGGCATAAACAACGAACTCTGAGCAGTTGGAAAGCGAACCGGAATCTCTGCCGTATTCCCGAACACCTATCCCTGAACGCCCCACGCTGATCCTTGAACCTGAAACGGCTTCAGGATTGTTTATTGCATGATTTTGAGCATGACCATTCCCATCAAAATGGTGGATATACGCAAACGGGCCAGGGCGGCCTTTATCGGACTTGCGGTTGGCGATGCTCTGGGCGCAACGGTGGAATTCATGTCTCCCGGCGAGATCAGGTCCAAATATGGATGCTTCAAAGAAATCACCGGAGGTGGTTGGCTGCGGCTCAAGCCCGGCCAGGTCACCGACGACACCGATATGTCGCTCTGCATCGCCAGGGCCATAGTTTCGGCGGAAGGATGGTCCCTGCATGGAATCGCGGAGAATTTCGCCGCATGGCTCAAGTCGAAACCGGTGGATGTGGGAGACACCTGCCGACGCGGCATCAGGAATTTCATCATGCACGAAAGGCTGGAGACCCCCTTCAATCAGTGGGACGCCGGCAACGGGGCCTGCATGCGGATGCTCCCCATAGCCCTCTACACCATGGGGGATTATGAACTGCTGGAAAAATATGCAATTGCACAGGGGCACATCACCCACAATCACCCACTCTCTGACGACGCCTGTGTCTACACCGGAAGACTGGTCCAAATGGCCCTCTCGGGCCTTTCCAAGGGGTGTCTGCGCCGGGAATTGGAGGGGCTTCTGGCCAGGCACGAAAACTTCCGTTTTGAACCGTATCATGGTCTGGCCACGGCCTATGTGGTGGACACAATGCAGACGGTATTCCACTATTTTTTCAAGACAAGGGATTTCGAGGAGTGCCTGATCAGCACAGTTAATCAGGGGGGAGACGCGGACACGACCGGCGCCATAGCAGGGATGCTTGCTGGGGCCTATTACGGGGAAGAGGGGATACCGAAGAGATGGCTCAAAAAGATGGACAGGAAGCTTATGGATGAGATCGCTATTCTTGCGGAAAGTCTCGTCATGCTCTCGCCGTTGGGAGTTTCACAGTACCGCTCTTAAAACCTTTTCTCGCGCAGATACATGTAGGCGCTGAGGGTCGCCATTTTCAGATAAGGATGAAGTAAGTATGATATGTTTATACCGTGCAGGGTATGACCCTCACCCTGTACTCACCGCCGATGACCATGAACTCCCCCTCACCCTTGAGTATGCTGTTGGGCAAAAGTTCATTGAAAAAGAAGATCTTGCAGATGGGGACCTGCACCTCCCAGACCGTGAAACCGAATTCCCAGGCGCGCTCTTCATGGGAAGTGAAGGATGAGAGGTTGTTGAGACGGACGATCCGCTCCCGTTTTCCGGTCGTTTCGATCAACTCGTGCTCGTCCTCATCGTAAACCCCTCTGTAGAGCTTGATGCAAAGCTCGTCAGGATAGAGCCTGGAAAGCTCGAACTGTGCGTATTCATAGAGAATATCAAGCTGGGAGTTTATGGCGTTGGTGCGCTCGCTCCCTTTCATCCGGTCTATGGCAAAGATGTAGTACTCTTCCGAGTGGATCCCCTTGATCCTTGCCTTGTGAAAGGTGGGGGGGAGACCGATGCGGCTCTCCACCCATCCTTTGAGGACCGCTCCCTCGATGGAATTGGACTCCATTCCCCAGCCGCGCAGAAAACGGAGATAGCTGTTCCTGATGCTCTTGCGCGCCTTGGCGGTTGATTGATTCTCCCACTGGTGGAGCTGGAACTTTACCGACATGTAGTCGTTGAAGAAAACGGCCCGCTCCTCCTGCGACTCGATCTCTTCGAGCCGCAGGAAGAGAAAACGGTTCCCCTGGCGAACCCCCATCAGTTCAAGGGTCTGGGGATTGTCGTTGAAATGGCGAGATGCAATCACCCAGGGGGGGAGATTGCAGTTATTATAGGAACAGAGAGGCATTGGGAGATATCCTGCCTTTCAAAGCACCTTTGCGAGTTCCACAAGTGTCTTCCCGATGGGCCCCTCAACGGTGAACACATCGATTCCAAGGCGCTCCATCTCCATCAGGGGCGCCTGGCCTATCTGGGCGCAGGTCACTGCACGGCAGCCGGCAAGGGCGTCGGCGATCTTGCGCAGCAGGGGAGCACGCAGCGGGTGGTCCGCATCGTAGGAGCAGTAACGGTCCACCTTCTTCTCATCCACCAGTTTGGCCGAGCTACCCTCCACGTCATAAATGAGGAACCGCTCCGCATGGCCGAAATGCTCGTCGATCTCTTTTCCGCTCTTTGATGCCACGGCGATCAGCATGGCTAACTCCTTTTGTTAATAAATGAGACGTGAGAGGTAAGACGTTAGAGTTGATGAAATGCCGGAATACTTCGTCTCACATCTCCCGTATCACTGCTTTTCTACAGAACCACCGGCTCGAAGCTGAACGACTTCTTCGAACAGGTCCTGCCGCAGGCCTGGCAGCCTATACAGTTGCCGGGGTTCTCGATCTTCATGAACATCTTGGCGGAGTCTTCCTCGTCCACTTCCTCGAACGCCAGCACATCATGGGCGCAAACCTTATAACACCGGCCGCAGCCGATGCAGGTCTCATCGTCGATTGATTTGATGAATTCCGGGGTCCACTCTGTCTTGTCTCTTGTCAATCCGGTAATGTAAGCCATCTCCTGCTTCCTCCATTTCAGTTTTGATTGATCCGCGTAAATCCGCTTGAATCAGATTTGATCCGCGTTCTTTAGACCCTTTGGGTCCATTGCCTTTGACTCTCGCATGTTGGTACCGGATTTGCCGGGTTAGGGATACGACATTCTTCAATCTTCAGCCTATCCACCTGCCTGTATCATTCCTCTGTAAACGACGGCTGTTCTCCTTTATACATCGCCTTCCTGAGCCACGGCGGCGGGTTTCCCTGAAGCACCCCCTGAAGCTTGGCCACGATTTCGGCAATCGGCACCTCGGTGGTTGTCTTCATCGGCTGGATCTTGTGTGACACCAGCTTGGCCGCTGCCGGGCCGCCGATCTGCATGGTGTAGACAATCGCGCAATCCTTGAGGAGAGCAACCCGGGCCGAGATCTTGTCTTCCTCGTCCCCCTCGTGCTTTTCCACCTGTATGGTTTCAAGCGGATAGGCCTCATCGGGACCCATCTCCCAGATGGTAAAGCTTTCCGTCATGCCGAAGTGCTGATCGATCATCTCGCCGGTCTTGCTGGTAAATGCCACTTTCATTATCGACTCCTTTGGAGTCAGGTAAAGGTAGAGGTAGAGGTAGAGAAAAAAAGATTTCACTTTACCTTTACCTTAACCTCTACCTGCCTTTTAGTTCTACCTGCTTCAATTGTGCGCCAGTTTCTGCGCCTCCTGTGCATTCGCCTGAAATATGTTCGCCGTCTCGAAAAGTAGGTTCATTGTCCCCCGGTAGCCGACCCACATCTTCTGATGCGCCCCGAGCCGGTCGAAAACCGGCATTCCTGCCCTCAAATGAGCTTTTATTCCTAGTTTCGCCGCTGCCTGCCGGCCGTTGGAGTTTGCCACCAGAAGATCGGCCCCTTTCCCCGCTTCCTCCAGGTCCTCCAGATCGCCGACGAAAACGTTG
>JBGQDJ010000320.1:0-3962 GCA_041495805.1 Geobacteraceae bacterium | reverse complement strand
TTCAAGACTCCCGGACCGGTAATCATGGAATTCAAGGTTGCCCGTGAAGAAAAGGTGCTCCCCATGGTCCCGGCAGGTGCGTCGCTTACCGAGATGGTCCTCGCATCCTGATGCGGTTTTGATTTTACTCAGCCTTTCGGAGGGTTTCCCATGAGACATACTATAACCGTCCTGGTAGAAAACGAATTCGGGGTCCTTTCCCGGGTCTCCGGACTCTTCTCGGGACGGGGCTTCAACATCGATTCTTTGTCGGTGGCTCCCACCAATGAAGATGGCATCTCCCGTATGACCATCGTGACGCGGGGTGACGAACAGATCATGGAGCAGATCAGCAAGCAGTTGAACAAGCTTATCGACGTGATCAAGGTCATCGATTTCACCGATGAGAGCGCCATTGAGCGGGAGATTGCACTCATAAAGGTCACCGCCGAAGATGAGAGCAGGGCCGAGGTTCTGCGGATCGTAGATATCTTCAGGGCAAAGATAATAGATGTAACTCCCCGATCGTACACGATCGAGGCGACCGGCTCTCCTTCCAAGATTGACGCAATTCTTGAGCTTTTGCGTCCTTTGGGGCTGAAGGAACTGGTTCGGACCGGGCCGGCTGCGATCGGGAGAGGAGCCAAGGGGTGGAAGGGATAAATGGACTGATGACCTGAGACCAGGGACCTGAGACCAGGGACGAGAACTTGTCCTATGGCCTCAATCAATAAGAGAATCTAAATAAAGGGGGAAAGAATGAAAATTTATTACGAAAAAGACAGTAATCCGGCGGTTCTGAAGGGGAAAACCATCGCGATAATCGGCTATGGGAGCCAGGGGCATGCCCATGCAAACAACCTCAAGGAGAGTGGCGTAAGTGTCATTGTCGGGGAACTGGAAGGTGGCGAAAATGCCAAAAAAGCAAAGAAGGCAGGTTTCAAGGTCTTCGCCGCCGCTGCTGCAGCTGCTAAAGCGGATGTTGCGGTAATTCTCCTTCCCGATGAATTGCAGGAGGCGATATATAATGCAGAGATAGGTCCTAACCTGAAAAAAGGGGCATATTTGATGTTTGCCCATGGTTTCAACATCCACTACGGCCAGATCGTTCCCCGGCCGGACATCAATGTATTCATGGTGGCCCCGAAGGGCCCGGGCCACCTAGTGCGCCACGAATACCTGAATGGTGGCGGCGTACCTGCTCTTATAGCCATCCAGCATGACCCGGCCGGCAACACAAAGGAGCTAGCCCTGGCCTATGCCTCTGCCATTGGCGCAGGCAGGGCCGGCGTTATCCAGACGAGCTTCCGTGAAGAGACCGAAACCGACCTGTTCGGCGAGCAGGCGGTACTCTGCGGTGGCATCACCTCTCTGATCCAGGCGGGTTATGAGACCCTGGTGGAAGCCGGCTATTCACCGGAGATGGCCTATTTCGAGTGCCTCCATGAGACTAAGCTCATTGTTGACCTGATATATGAAGGTGGCATCGCCAATATGCGTTACTCCATCTCCAATACCGCCGAGTTCGGCGATCTGACACGCGGTCCGCGCATCATCACCGACGAGACCAAGAAGGAGATGAAGAAGATTCTGCGCGAGATCCAGACCGGTGAATTCGCCCGGGAATGGATACTCGAGAACAAGGCCAATAAACCGGTATTCAACGCCCTTCGCCGCGAAGGAGCAGCCCATTCCATCGAGGATGTGGGGGCAAAGCTACGTTCAATGATGGCCTGGATAGGAGCATCCAAAATAGTCGACAAGTCCAAGGCTTAATAGTTTAGTAAGTATCAACAGAGAGGCCGGGCCCCTATCAGCCCGGCCTTTTTATAAAGACGGGATCCGCCATGCGCAATGAAAATACCCCCATAGCTGTTGAAGGATATCCGTTCATTGTCCTGGCCGGTTTTGTAACGATGTTCTTTGCTCTCCTTTCATGGAAAATCCTTGCGGTTATCGCGTTTATCCTGACCCTGTTCATCACCTATTTTTTCAGAAATCCGGAACGGACCTTGCCTGAGGACGAAAATGCCGTGGTAGCACCAGCGGACGGAGTTATAATCTATCTGGGCCCATCCAGCGAAGAGCATGTCATGACCGAGATGACTAAAATAAGTATTTTCATGTCGGTATTCAATGTGCATGTAAACCGTGCGCCAATCTCCGGCCGTATTGTCGAAACCTTCTATAACCGTGGCAAATTTCTGGATGTGCGGGATGAGCGAGCAACCTTCGAAAATGAACGTTCCGGTCTTGTGATGGAAGACGCGCGGGGGACCAGAATAGTTGTTGTACAGGTTGCCGGATTGATAGCCAGGAGGATTATATGCTATCTGCGGAAGGGGGACCAGGCGATTAGGGGCAAACGCTACGGCCTGATTCGATTCGGCTCCAGGCTGGATGTATATCTCCCGGGGCAAGCCGACCTGAAGGTGAAACTCGGCGAAAAGACCGTTGCAGGGGAGACAATTCTGGGGTATCTGAATTGAATGATGAAAAGATTGATATGACTGAGAGCATGAGGAAGGGAATATATATCCTTCCCAACCTCTTTACGACAGGTAGCCTTTTTGCCGGTTTTTACAGCATGGTCGCTACCATGAACGGGGATTTCTGGACTGCGGCGATCTGGGTGCTTGTCTCTTCCATTTTCGATGGTCTGGATGGCAAGGTGGCGCGGCTAACCGGCACTTCCAGCAAATTCGGCGTGGAGTACGACTCCCTTGCCGATCTTGTTGCATTCGGAGTGACGCCGGGACTTCTCATGTATTCCTGGGCGCTCAAGCCGTTCGGCCGTCTCGGCTGGTTGGCGGCTTTTCTTTTCGTGGTCTGCGGCGCACTGCGACTGGCGCGATTCAACGTCCAGGTGAATACCGTCGAGAGTAAGCGTTTTGTCGGTCTCCCCATACCTGCTGCGGCGAGCATGGTCTCGGCCACCGTTTTATTCTTCTACCACTTCGGATGGCCCAGTTCTTACAAGAAACTGGCAATTCTCATCCTGATCTATTTGCTGGCTTTTCTGATGGTCTCCAATTTCAAGTATTACTCTTTTAAGGATCCCGGACTGATCAAACGCCAACCCTTCGGTTTTCTCGTAATTGCCGTGATCCTTCTGATAGTGATTGCCGCAGAACCGGTTCTGATGCTCTTCCTTCTTTTCCTATGCTATATCCTCTCCGGCCCCGTTGCCTATATCTTAACGCTGCCACGCAGACGAAGACTGGAAAGAGCTTTGCAAAAAGGTCATGAAGCGCATTTGCCGCATGAGAATAATAAGCGGTGATGATACGCTTTCAAGGGTTGCGTTTCAGTCTTTGAATAGGTCCCATCAATCAGCTATCCATGAGATTCCCCTTTAGTTTAATTAAAATTTAAAAGAAAACTCCTTGACAGCAGTCATATGTTTGCATATTATTTCATAAACAAAAAGGCAATGAAGAGGAGTATTAGCCGGTTTATCCCTTCCAGAGAGTTGGTGGTTGGTGCAAACCAGCAGGTGGTGACGGTGAACTCGCCTCGGAGCCTCCCCTGTGAAAGAGGAAAGCTGCCTAATTAACAGCCGGCTTTTCATGAGTAATCGGGGACGTACTGCCCACGTAAAGGGCGCAATGAGGTCCGGATCGTTCCGGTCCTTTGGCTGAAACCCGGGTAGCGGTGGAGTAAACGGCGTGATGTGCCGGTTGGCACATTGAGTTGTTGACGACTAAGCCAACGCAGGTTTAAGCCAAAAGGCGAGACGGAAATTCGGATGAAAAGGGTGGTACCGCGGAGATTTTAACCTCCGCCCCTTGTCGGGGCGGGGGTTTTTTATTTTTACTATGAAAGTTTTTCTACTGAATTCCCGGCACAGGTCGCTTAATTATTCCATAAAGGAGGAAGACCGACATGTCTGCAAAAAAGGCTGATTTAAAGACGATCAGGATCTTCGACACAACACTCAGGGACGGAGAGCAATCTCCCGGCGCCAGCATGAACATGGAAGA
>JBGQDJ010000319.1:0-3985 GCA_041495805.1 Geobacteraceae bacterium | reverse complement strand
GGTTGCAGATAAAGCGGGAAAGTCTGTTTCCATCTGCGGTGAGATGGCGGCCGATCCGCTCAGCGCGCTGCTTCTGATGGGGATAGGGATCACCGATTTCAGCCTTTCCTCCCCATCCATCCCGATCGTCAAGCAGACAATCCGCAATGTCACCATTACAACCGCACGGGAGATAGCGGAGAGGGCGCTCGCCATGGAAACAGGCGGTGAAATCAGGGGATATCTGGAGAAAATGGGGAGGGAACTTGGGGTGTAAGGACGGGCCGATTTTCTTATTACCCCATATTTATACCATGGGGACCGGAATCTATCATTTTGAAGGGAGTGCCGGTGGCGAGGGAGGCAAGACCATCACCCAGATATGCAACTACGATGACCCCGTCGGGGCTCCCTGAAATGGCGTCACGTAACCAGGATCGTGGACAACAACCATCTGGAATTCGAGATGTACACTACCGACAGTAGCGGCAAAGAAGGAAAGATGGGAGAAATGACCTACACAAGGAAGTGATGAAAATGCAGGGCGGCCTTAGCGCCGCCCCGATGGAATTCCGGAGTGCAGCTACAGAGAGCCGCTTGATCAGTGAGGATGCTGATGGAGCGGCTTTTAATTTAACATTGAATTGAGTATGGTGCCCACGTGATTATCAGTGCTCTTGACACGCATCACGTGACAAATTAAGCTGGTAATATGATCAAAATATTCGCCGACAAGCATACGCAGCAACTCTACCTCACCGGTAAGTCGAGGCGCCTGCCTGCGGATGTCATCGGCAAGGCGGTTCGTCGTCTGGAATATATAGGCCTGGCGACCTGCCTCGACGACCTGAAGGTTCCGCCCATCAACCGCCTTCATGCATTGACGGGAGATCGTGCCGGCCTGCATGCCATTTCCGTCAATGACCAATGGCGGATATGCTTTCTCTGGGAAAACGGCGATGCATTTGACGTGGAAATAACCGACTATCATTGAGGTGCACCATGAGCATTAAAAACATAGGAAAGCGCGAACTCACTCCCACCCATCCCGGAGCCATGCTTCGCGAAGATTTCATGACGGATTACGGTTTGTCCGTCTCCACGCTCGCCGAGGCGCTCGGCGTGTCGCGCCAGACGGTCAACGAGCTTTTGCGTGAGCGCCGGGCTCTCAGCCCCACCATGGCGCTCAGGCTTTCCCGGCTGTTCGGCAACAGCCCCGATTTCTGGCTCAACGCCCAGCGGGCCGTGGATTTGTGGCAGGCTGAAAGAGAACTGGAAAAGGATTTGAACCGGATTTGCACACTCAAAGCGGCTTAGTCGAATCTAACTGGCCCGGAGTTACGGATTGACGGAGAACGAGCTGGGCAGGGTCAATAAGCTTATAGAGGAGCATGAAGATGGCATACGCAATGCGTGGCGCCGACATTTCGGCGGTTGAAGTCACGAACATCTCGAAGCATGGGTTCTGGCTCCTGATCGGAGAACAGGAGGTCTTTCTTCCCTTTGAAACGTTCCCCTGGTTCCGTGAAGCCCCGGTGGGGAAAATCCTCCATGTCGAGCTTCCTTCGGAGCACCATCTCTACTGGACCGAGCTGGATATCGATCTGGAAGTCGAGAGCGTCTTTCATCCGGAGCAGTATCCGCTGGCGAGCAGGGTGCATGAGGCGCGGGAGCGGTATGCGGGCGTAGAGCGTGAAGGGGACGCGGACCCGGACAGGATCGACGATTGCGTGCTTGCGCTCCTGCGGTTGACGCTGCACGACGAAGATCGTGCATGGAAGGCGTTCGATTTCGAGGTGATGGACCGGCTCTTTGCGGAGTTGTTCGGGAAGGGGTAGGGGACCGGGCCCCTTGCGAGCAGGCGCAGGCCGAGGCGGAATGGAAAGCCGCTGTGAAGTAAGCAAATCCCCCGAGAAGCCTGATTTTATGCTTTGCAACATTTTAGTTTGATGGTATATTATGCCATATGGCAGCTAAACTGCTACATCGTTCCCGATTCATGTATGATGATGGTGCATTGCGCGAGATGGTCCTCTGGCAGGTACCGCACACCGCACATCACCCGTTTGGGTTGAAATACCGACTCTATTATGGGGACTCCGAAGGTAACTGCCTGGTGCGTTACGACAATGAACCGGGCAAAGGTGACCACCGTCACGGCATCGATCAGGAAGTTCCATATCAGTTCATTGACGTTGATGCCCTAGTAGCCGATTTCCTTGCCGACATCCGGCGATTGCGGGGAGAATAGAAAATGGATAAAAATATCAGGATCGAAATCAGGGAAGCAGAGGAGTCGGCGCAGGAGTTTGTAAAGGCGTGGCGGCGGTCTGAAGCAGGTGAGCCTGTCGAGGAGCCGGTGGAGCGTCTTTACTTCCATGACTTGGGTGTGCTCGTAAAGGTCCTGACGCCACGTCGGCTGGAACTTCTCAAGGCACTGCACGACGCGGGTCCCGAGAGTGTCCGTGCTCTCTCCAGGCGGCTCAAGCGGGACTATAAGAACGTTTACCACGATGTGCAGGCGTTGGCGCGGGTCGGGCTCATAGAGCGGACGGCGGACAAACTCCTGTCGGCGCCGTGGGAGAAGGTGGTTGCGGAGATCAGACTGGCGGCGTAGCGACATGTCAGACGATGTTTGGTGAGGGAACCTTTCGATGAACCGTAACGATATTATGGAGCAGATCCGCCGGCATGACGATTTCCTCATTGCCCATGGAGTAAAGCGGATCGGACTTTTCGGTTCGTACGCGCGGGGAGAGGAGCGCGAGAAGAGCGATATCGATCTGCTCGTAGAGTTCGACGCCGGGAAGAAAAATTATGACAATTTCATCGAGCTATGCTTTTTCCTCGAAGACCTGCTCGGCCACAAGGTTGACCTCCTCACCCCTGAATCCATCAGCCCGTTTATCCGCTCTTATATCGAAAAAGACGCGTACTATGAAACCATCCATTAGCTTCTGCGAACAAATCCTGGCAGAGGCGGAGTATCTCACGAATGCTTCAGCCGGGATTTCGCGCTCTGCCTTTCTAGCTGACGAGACCATGAAAAGGGCGTTCGTCAGGAGTCTGGAGATCATCGGCGAGGCGGTAAAACAGATCCCGAGGACTTCCGTTCCGGATACCCGCAGGTCGAGTGGCGGAAGATGGCCGGGACGCGGGATAAGCTCATCCATGACTATCTGGGGGTTGATTACGAACTGGTGTGGGACATAGTCCAGAGTAAGATACCGAACCTCAGAAGTGCGATGGAAGAGATAATTGCAAAAGAAAAGCGGCAAGATGGTTGATGAGATTAGACTGCACCAGCGAAACACAGTATTTCGACAATAATTCGTGGAAAATGTAGACGCGACCCTTTTCTTTGCTCTTTGCGTAGTTGTTCGGGAAAAGGGAAATGGGGCAGTTGAATCATGGAATGGATCAGGAAAAAAGCCTTGGTGAAGGTTAGGTAACATGCTATAACGGCAGTGTATTTTCTTCTTATGCGTCACATCCATGATATTGGAGTGCCAAAAGTATGAAAAGAGAAGTCACACGCGAGAAAATCCTTCCTGCAATTCGAATCGACGTTGCAGAACTTGGTCTACTTTGGGAAAAACTGTTAGACCTGTTCCAAGATACATCCAAAGTGCATATCTATTTAACTGTAAAACTACCCAAAGAGACCCTGAATTTTTACGATTTTGAGGAATTTAAAACATTCCACGGACTCCCAGCTAATGTCACAAAGTTTTCGTTATGGTTTTCCAACGGAAATAGTCACATCTCAATCGGAACAAGGGGGATCATTCTTCGCTCTAGAATACAGGTGAGTGTCGGAGGCGAAACAGAGGCATGGTGTGCAGGCGCTGTCGAGACGGTTGCGGTCTTTTTCTCTCAACACAAGGCCCCGTATCACATGTTTACCGTTTTGCCTTACGGAAGGACCTATTTCCTGCTCGGAGTATTAGTATTGGTCACCGCAAAAATAATTAAGATGCCTGCCATTGCCATGGCTGGCGTATTG
>JBGQDJ010000318.1:0-4014 GCA_041495805.1 Geobacteraceae bacterium | reverse complement strand
CTGTTTTATATTAACCCGTATTCCTTCATGATGCCGGCGAGTTTGGCCCTGTTTGCCTCCGACAGCGGCGCGAGCGGCAGCCTGACCTCGTCCGTGGCCTTGCCCATGAGCGCAACGGCGGTCTTGACCGGAACCGGATTTGTTTCGATGAACATGGCGTTGGATATTCTGAGGAGCCTCAGGTGCAGCTGTCGCGCCTCTTCCATCTTCCCCTCACTGAAAGCGTCCACAAGTGACGACACCTCTTTCGGCATGATGTTTGCCAGGACCGAGATGACTCCTTTGGCGCCGCATGCCATCATCGGGAAGGTGATGAAGTCGTCCCCGGAAAGCACGTCCAGCTTGTCGCCGCACAGGGCAAGCACTTCGGATGCCTGCTGGAGCGAGCCGGTCGCCTCCTTGATGGCGACGATGTTGGAGATATCGGCAAGTCTCGCCACCGTCTCGGGGAGGAGGTTGACGCCGGTCCGTCCGGGAACGTTATATAGAATCTGGGGGAGGGCAACCGCTTCGGCGACCGCCTTGTAATGGCGGTAGAGCCCCTCCTGGCTG
This sequence comes from Geobacteraceae bacterium, assembly GCA_041495805.1. GTDB lineage: Bacteria > Desulfobacterota > Desulfuromonadia > Geobacterales > Geobacteraceae > JBGQDJ01. Next base: position 3,462 of record JBGQDJ010000318.1, on the reverse strand, counting down.
GGCTTATTATAATATGGGGTGACAAGGAGTGCTCCGTCGGCGCCGATTTTCCTGGCGTGCTCGGTCATCTCTATCGCCTCCTTGGTGGAGTTGGAGCCGGTACCGGCGATTACAGGGACCCTTTTGTTCGTCTGTTGCACCACGATCTCGATCACCCGGTCATGCTCGTCGTAATCGAGGGTCGATGCCTCGCCGGTGGTGCCGCACGGCACAATGCCGTCGGTACCGTTCATGATCTGAAACTCAACGAGTTCGCGGAGCTTCTCTTCATCAATGGCGTCATTCCTGAACGGTGTTACGATGGCGACGATACTTCCCGTGAACATTGCCTAATTCCTCCCTATGGAGCGGCGGCCAGCCAGCCGCCGGCCGTCATCTGTTGATTACCCTGTGGCCCATGCCATGAGCTTTGAAGGAGTGATCTATAAAAACGAAGGGATACGTTCTCCTTTGATCAGGTCTTCCCATGTCTCCCTCTCACGGATCACCTCGAACTTCTCTCCATCCACCATCACCTCCGCTACCCGTGGCCGGCTGTTGTAATTGCTGCTCATTGTAAAGCCGTATGCGCCCGCAGACATGAAGGCGACGAGATCCCCCTGCCTGAAATTGGGGATCTCCCGGTCCTTGGCGAGAAAGTCTCCCGACTCGCAGATCGGACCGACAATATCGGCGACGATGCTGCCGTTCTGCTCTCTGGTCACCGCCTGCACCCCGTGGTAGGAGCCGTATAGGGAAGGGCGGGCCAGGTCGTTCATCGCCGCATCGACGATGACGAAATTTTTCTCATCCCCTTCCTTGGTATAGAGGCATTTACCCGCAAGGATGCCGGCGTTTCCCACCAGGTTCCGCCCCGGCTCGAAGAGAAGGTGGAGTCCGAGGTCCTTCGTCTCTTCAACAACCGCTTTTCCGTATTCCATGGGAAGAGGGGGCTCTTCCTCGCCGTAGCGGATGCCGAGTCCACCCCCAAGGTCGAAATATTTTAACTCTATCCCCATCTCCTGTATCCCGGATATGAGGCGCTTCAGCTTGCCTATGGCGTCCACAAAGGGAGAAATCTTGGTGAGCTGGCTGCCGATGTGGCAGTCAACCCCCAGTATCCGGAGGTTTTCCATCTCCTTTGCCCGGCTGTACTGGGCAAGGGAGCGTTCGATGTTGATGCCGAACTTTGCCTGCTTCAGCCCTGTGGAGATGTAGGGGTGTGTCTCCGGATCCACATCGGGATTTACGCGGATGGCGATGGCGGCCTTCTTTCCGAGTCTCCCTGCGATTCCGTTGATCCGGTCCAGCTCCTGCTCGGATTCCACATTGAACATGAGGATGTCTGAATTGAGGGCATATTCAATCTCCTCGTCCTTTTTCCCCACGCCGGAATAAACCACTTTCCGCGGCTCGACCCCCGCCTTGAGCGCCCTGAACAGCTCGCCGCCGGAGACGATGTCCACTCCCCCTCCCAGGTTGATGAAGGTCTTGAGGACCGCCAGGTTTGAGTTGGCCTTTACAGAAAAGCAGATGGTATGGGGAAGCTCGGTAAAAGCCTCGTCCATTGCCTTGAAATGGCGCTCCAGGGTCGCCCTGGAATAGATGTAGACCGGACTCCCCACTTTTGCAACTATCTCCCTTATTGACACATCTTCGGCGTGGAGTTCGTTACCCTTGTAGTGGAAATGGTGCATGCAATAGTTCTCCTTGGGCTATATGCCCTATGTTTAACGAGGAGCCGCGTTTGCGGCGTGATCGCTGAATTTATGAAAATCTAATCAGGTTCCGCCAAAGTCCCCCGCGCTTCATTGGAGGGAACGCTCTCAAGGGTTGCCCCGTTGCTCTCGACCACATTGCGCACGGTATAGATGTAAGTAACCCCCCGATCCAGACGAAGGTCTTCATAGTCAGTGCCCGACAGGGGAACGTTGTTCAGGGGGGCAATCCCGGGGAGGCCATCCGCCCGCCAGCGGTAAATGTTATAACCTATGGCCTTGCCGTGTGCGGGCATAGCCGACTCCTCCCAGTGAAGAAGAACACTGGTCGGTGTTGAAACAGCCTTGAGCCGGGGTGCAGGTAGCGGCACAACCTTTGCGAGACGGGTCTTGTTGGAATCGGGGCTGGGGGCGCCGTCTTTCATGTAGGAGACTACCTTATACTGGTAGGTTTTGCCGGCAACCACTTCCGCGTCGCTGAGAAACAGTTGCTCTCCTGAGCGGCGCGCATTCCGCAGATACTCCAGGTCAACATCATCCATGACTTGGTAGGCATTGGGGCATGCCTCGCAGTCTTCTTCGGGAGGCAATACCTCCCGTTTGAACAGGCGGAAAAAGGCCAAGTCCTTGATCGACCTTCCGCCTTCATCCCGCTCCGGGATGGACCAGGAAACCTGGAAACTCTCACCTTTCTGGGTGACCCTCAGGTCACTTACAGGCGCGGAAAGCAGTGCTTCGGGAGGGACAAGCACCCCTTTCCTGCCGCAGCCGGTGATGAGGAGGAAAATTATTATAATGGGGATAAGTTTTTTCATATGGAGTTAAATGGCTCTTGTTCCCATTATCTACCAGTCTTTATTCGCTCAATCTCTTCCTGAACCTTTTTCATCGCCGTACCGCCTGTGGCTTTTCTGGCGTTTACGGATGCTTCCAGGGTGATGGCTGCCCCTATGTCCCCTTCTATCCTGTCGGAAAAGGCCTTCCATTCGGCCAGGGCCAGGGCCGGAAGGTCTTTCCCGGTTTCGATGCAGTATTGCACAGCCTTGCCGACTACCTCATGGGCATCCCGAAAGGGGAGCCCCTTGCGCACCAGATAATCGGCCACATCGGTGGCAGTGGAGAAGCCGGCACCGGCTGCAGCGCGCATCCGCTCAACATTGAGGCGAATCCCGCCGATCATATCCGCGAAGATCTTCAGGCTTCCCTTGACTGTGTCGATGGTGTCGAAGAGGGGTTCCTTGTCCTCCTGCATATCCTTGTTGTAAGCGAGGGGGAGCGCCTTCATCACCGTAAGGAGGGCCACAAGATTGCCGTAAACCCTGCCGGTCTTCCCCCGGACCAGTTCCGGTACATCAGGATTCTTCTTCTGCGGCATTATGGAGGAACCGGTGCAGAAGGCATCGGAAAGCTCGATGAAGCGGAACTCGCTGGTCGACCAGATGATCAGCTCCTCGGAGAAACGCGACAGGTGCATCATGAGGATCGAAGCTGCGGAGAGAAACTCCAGTGCAAAATCCCGGTCCGATACCGAATCGAGCGAGTTCCTGGTGACTTCCGGAAATTCGAGAAGTTCCGCCACGTATTCCCTGTCGATGGGGAAAGTGGTGCCGGCAAGGGCGCCCGCTCCTAGAGGGAGAGCATTGAGGCGCTTCAGACAATCCTCCATGCGTCCTTTGTCCCGCCCGAACATTTCCAGATAGGCGAGCATGTAATGGGAGAAGAGAACCGGCTGGGCCGTCTGGAGGTGGGTATAGCCCGGCATTAT
>JBGQDJ010000317.1:0-4016 GCA_041495805.1 Geobacteraceae bacterium | reverse complement strand
TGAAAAGACTCAAGAAGAGTCACGGCGATTGGTTCGTCAGTCTGTTCCGCGGCACCTACGACAACCAATACCTGCACAACCTCCAGCGGGTAGGCCAGATGCATGTAAAGATCGGCCTCAACGCCCACTTCGTCAATGCGGCAATGCAGGTGGTCCGGCGCTTTGCCGTCGGGATGATTCGAGAGAACTTTCCTGAACGGGAGGACCGGCGCAGGAATACCGAGGCGATAGAGAAGCTCCTGGATATCAATCTCGACATCATCACAGCCTCATACATCGAAGAGGAACTGAAGAAGGTATTCATATCACACACCCTCGAATCAATGCTGATCAGGGCCACGGAGCGCTTCACCTACGGGCTCAACCTTATACTGGTGCTGGCCCTGGTCGGGGTATCTCTGTCGGTGGTCGGGCTCTTTTTCTGGGAGATTGCCCATGTCTTCAGCGGCGATGTGGAAAAAGGAATTCTAAGCGCGCTGGGAACCCTGCTAATTCTCTGGATGATGATTGAACTGATGGACAACGAGATAAAGACCCTGAAGGGGGGGCGTTTCAATATCCTCGTATTCATCGGTGTAGTGATCGTCGCCATTATCCGCGAGGTCCTGATCTCCACCATGCGTCGTGACCTGCTGACAACACAGGCTTTCCTCGCGGGCACCCTGTTGATCCTCGGCATCGTCTATTACCTGGTTGCCAAGAGCCAGCGCTCCCCTGGCTGAAATTACCGGTTGACTTGCGCTTCGTGACGGTTTTTAATGGCCCCATGTCCGCTCATAGCAATGCAACTCCTCTCCAAAGGACTGTTACCCTGGCGCTGGTCATATCCACCTTGTTCTGGGGCGGAAGCTTCGTCTTCAACAAGCTTGCCTTCCGGGAAATCCCTCCCGTAACTTTCATGTTTTTCCGTTTTTCCCTTGCCACACTCATTATGGCTGTATTCTGCCTGCGTCGGCTAAATGGGGTGAATCGGACCATCATCAGGAAAGGGGGAATAGTCGGACTGGCCCTGGGGATCGCCAATCTCTCATTTGTTATGGGGGTGAACGGCACCACTGTTTCCAGGGCCGGATTCCTCAACAATCTCTTTGTCCTGATCATACCACTGTTGAGCTTTTTCCTCTGGCGGGAGAGGGTCGACCGCTGGAGTCTGGCGGGAATTTTCCTTGCGCTTGCCGGACTATGGCAACTGGCCCGGGGCGGGGCCGAAGGTTTTAACCGGGGCGACCTTCTTTCCACCCTCTGCGCTTTCTTTATCGCCATACACATAATCCTGGTGTCAAAGCTCCTGCGCGACGAGGATGTGTATCTGGTCACCCTGGTGCAGTTCGCCGTCGTGGCTCTTCTCGGCGCCATTCTTGTCGCCATCCTGCCTGGAGAGCCGTATCGTATAGGCCCCGTGTCGGCCACTGCGCTCCTCTACTGCGCGGTGTTTCCGACCATCATCTGTTTTACCCTGCAGAATACCTTCCAGCGCTATACGACACCTACCAAGGCGGGATTGATCTATACCCTCGACCCGGTCTGGAGCATGCTGGGAGGGGTGCTGATCCTTGGGGAGAGGCTTTCCGGCAGGGAATGGCTGGGATGCGCGCTTATCTTCGCGGCTGTCATTCTGCCAATGGCGATCAGGCGGTACAGGGAAAGACGGTTCGGCATAAACTACAGGGAAATCAAGGAGGAAGCGTGAAGGTTGAAGGAAGAATTATAAAAGATGCATTACGGATGTTTTCTCATAATTCATAATTCATCCTTGTATTAAAAGAGTCGACGCAGAGCGAGGTGGAAGGCCACATCCGGCGAGGTTTTAACGATGATATCCTCGGAAACTCCGATATCCAGGGAGGTCCATGGAGAAAAGGCCAATGTGCCGCCGATGATCAACTGCAGAGCACTCTTGCCCAACTCCCTGAGATCGCTTTGAAAGAACGGTGTGTGGCCTGAAACTTGCGCCTTCAAGGCAATCCAATCCGCAGGGCCCCAACCGAAACCCAACGTGCCGAAACCGGCCACGTTGCGCTGCTGGTCACGCAGGATATCTCCATCGGTCATGTACATGCCGCCGGCGGCGCCGAAGATGGTGAAATGCCCCAGCCAGGTCGGCAGCCGGTAATCGTCACTAGCGGTGAGCCAGAGGGCAAAGTCGGTGCTGCCGCTGCCATGCAGCTGATCGCTGTTTCCAGTCGGAGCCTTTATGCTGGCACGCAGGGCAATGGTGCGGGGATTCTTCTCGCCGTCATCGTAAATCTGCAGTCCGCCGTAAAACCGGACGTCGCCAACATCAAAGCTGGAGTCGTCCACAAGCAGCCGGTTGCGGCCGTCTTTCGTATAGGTGTACAAGAGCCGGTTGCGCGGCGCTTCCTCACGACCTCCCTGGGGAAGACTGAAAAATTTGTGCCAGCCGATGATGAAGCTGTCGAGAACACCTCCACCCTGCCCCACGTATGGAACGTCTATTCCCACTTCGAGGCGATCGGTTATGCCATAGCGGAGGGCAAGGGTAAAGCGGTAGCTCTCTCCGTCCAGCAGGATGCTTTCCCTGGGGGAGGCGTCAGATGCGAAGTTACTGGCTACATCAGCGACAACGAGGGCGCAGGTCGTTCCTTTTGAAAGGACCCTGGCTTCTCCGGCGGCCGGCAGGCCGAAAATCTGCGCCATCGGGCTCTGGTTCTGGGTGTAAAAGGGAGTTATCTCGACACCAAGGGCCTGTCGTGGCTGAGAGATGGGCGCCAGCATGAACAGCAAAAGATAAACGTACCAGGTTTCAGATCGTTTACTCACAGGCCCTTTTCCCTTTCTTGCAGGTCTGTCTCTATGTTATAGTATGTGGTCATCGAACGGCGTAAATCATACGCTGAATAGAACCATATTGAATTTATACTACAAAAAAGCAAATTTACATAAATTTTTTACAGTTTTTCGACGAAACCGGAGAAGCCCTGTTTATGGAGATATATAAAAAAAACCAGAAGCCGAGCAGAAGAATGTCGCCAATATGGTCGGATTCACGTAAAAGCATTATTATACTGGCAACAGGCGGCGTCGTTATCTCCATTATTACGCTGGCCATATATTTTTTCTACCTCATGGCCACACTTCCAAAGGTTGACCGGCTTGCCGACTACAAGCCGCCCATTGTCTCTCAGGTTTTCGGTGACGACGGGAGCCTTGTCGGCGAGTTCTACCTGGAGCGGCGCACCGTGGTGCCTGTGGAAAAAATCCCGAAGAAACTCATCCTTGCATTTGTCGCGGCGGAAGACGCCAACTTTTATCAGCACAGCGGGATAGATTACCTCGGTATCGTAAGGGCGGCATTCAAGAACCTCATCTCCTTCAGCAAAAAAGAAGGTGCATCGACCATCACCCAGCAGGTGGCTAAATCGATGCTCCTCACCCCGGAGAAGAAATATTCCCGCAAGCTGAAAGAGGCGATCCTCGCCAGCCGGATGGAGAAGACCCTTACCAAGGATGAGATACTCTATATTTATCTGAATCAGATATATATGGGGGGAGGCTCATATGGCGTACAACTGGCTGCCGAGACATATTTCGGCAAAGACGTGGACCAGCTGAACCTTGCCGAGATGGCCATGCTGGCAGGTCTCCCCAAGGCCCCGAGCCTCTATTCCCCGATTAAACACCTGGACCGGGCCAAACAGCGGCAGGCCTACGTGCTGGAGAGGATGGTCAAGGAGGGCTTTATTACCCAGGCCGAGGCTGACCACGCCACTAACACCCCCATCGTTATCCATTCACTGAAAAAGGTCAACAGCGATCAGTCAGCCTATTTTCTGGAACAGGTGCGGATTCAACTCGAAGAAAAGTACGGAGAGGACCGGCTCTACAAGGAAGGTCTTAAGATATATACCACCATGAACGCAGAGATGCAGATGGGCGCTTATGAAGCGATAGTTAACGGCCTCAAGGCCCTTGACAAGCGTCAGGGATTTCGCGGCCCGATCAAATACCTTGGTGAAAATGAGGTTGGGGAATTCTGCAAACGTGTGGAGGATGGC
>JBGQDJ010000316.1:0-4037 GCA_041495805.1 Geobacteraceae bacterium | reverse complement strand
CCGTTATCCTGGAAGGGATTATGGGAGGCGGAGATGACGACACCTGCGTCGGCCCGCATGGACGAAGTGATATTGGCAATACCGGGGGTAGGGAGAGGACCCACGAGGAGAACATCGACACCCATGGAACAGATGCCGGCGGACAAGGCGTTTTCGATCATATAGCATGACAGGCGGGTATCCTTGCCGATGACGATCCGGTGTCTTTTATGACCGTCCTTGAATATATAGGCGGCCGCCCTGCCGATCTGCATGGCCATTTCTGTGGTCATGGGATAGACATTCGCCACCCCGCGGACGCCGTCTGTACCGAAAAGCTTCTTCATTATCACTCTCCTTAACGTCTCAATAATCAAAAACAATGGACCCGAAGGGCCTAAAGAACGCGGATCAAATCTGATTTAAGCGGATTTACAAGGATAAAACAAAAACTGGAAAAGGGTTTATATCCGCGTGAATCCGCTGAATCCGCGCCTGCGCGCTGAAGCGCTTCGGCGCGCAAGCGCGTCATCCGCGTTCTATTATAAGAATTACCAATTAATCCGGTACATCCCTGGTAACAGTGCCCCGCCTCTACATCCCGATTTTTGTCAATCTGACTTCTAACGCTGCGGGGGTGACCCGAGTGACCCGCACTCCTTCAGGGAGGTTTATCATGCGCTCCATGTTCGGGAAACCGGTCGTCCCTTCAGCGGCGCCCTTCAGGTCCAGGTGAGCAACGGGCCGGACCGCGCGGAGCTTCATCAGCACAATTTTCTGCCCCTTCAGCCGGATATTTATCGGGGATGGCGGAGGGTCTGCAATCACAAGCCCTGGAGGAATATTTTCGAAGCGGACCGGAACCTCCATGGAGATTTCCGTCTCCTTCCCGAACTCCACGAAAAACCAGATTACCACCGCCATAATGAGCGACAGCAGCTTCAACCCGAGGTTGTGAGTCGCCTTTTCCCGAAGTTTCATCGCATCCACCGGGGGTCCAGAAGGCGTCTCAGGGCAATGCGCAGGTCGTTCGAATCGAGAACGCGCTTGATCAGTCCCCCAACCGCAATTGAAATCCTGCCGGTCTCCTCGGAGACCACAATCACCACTGCATCGACCAATTCCGTAAGGCCAATGGCCGCCCTGTGGCGTGTGCCCATGCTCTTGCTGATTTCCGGATTCTGGGTAAGGGGAAGGAAACAACCGGCCTTTGTCAGTTTGCCCCTCTGGACAATTACCGCCCCGTCATGGATCGGCGAATAGGGGAGAAAAATTGAGGTGATGAGTTCACTGGCCACCTTTGCATCGATCTCAGTGCCGACTACAAGGAAATGATTGATCGCCATGGACTGTTCTATAACCAGCAACGCGCCGATTTTCTTGTTTGCGAGAGACTCCGCGGCGCTTGCCAGTTCCTCGATGACGCTGTTGACATCATCCCTGGCCTCTTCTTCAGGACGGCTGCGGCTGAAGGCGAAGAACGCCCTGCGGATATCATGCTGGAAGATGATGGCAAGGACGATTATTACGGAACCAAGAAAATTGCTGAGAATCAGGTTGAAGGTTTGAAGTCCGACGAACCGGGACAGGAGATTGCAGATGAGCAGAATCGCCAGTCCGATGATAATGCGGTGCGCAAGCGTCCCCTTGAGCAGCAGGATGATCCGGTAAATAACGAATGCCACCAGCCCGATATCCAGCAGATCGAGCAGCCATCCGTAGCTTGAAGGGAAATCCGTCATCGGTTTCACCATGGCGCGCAATTACCGCGGGAAAATTCCGGGTTAAGTCCGTTCCGGTCGAGTTTATAGCGTCTCTGGCCTGCACAATGCCATTGACATATCCAGTACATCCCGCATCTCTTTCACATCGTGGACCCGAAAAATGGAAGCGCCGTTGGCAAGTGCTATGGCCATGGATGCGGCCGTGCCGAAAATCCGCTCTCCTGTGTCCCGGCCCAGAACGTGGCCTATGAAAGATTTGCGCGAAGTTCCCACAAGAATGGGAGATCCAATGGATTTAAATTCGGCGAGCCGGCGAAGTATCTCCAGGTTCCCGGCGACGCTTTTGCCGAAGCCTACTCCCGGATCGATAACGATTCGTTCCCTTGAAATTGCCGCTGATTCGGCCCTGGACACGGATTTACATAATTCCCGGAATATCTCGGAAATTATGGATGTGTATTCCGTCTCTCTCTGCATGACCGAAGGGCGCGCCCTGGTGTGCATGAGCACCAGGCCGGCCCCGGTTGCCGCGATGACCTCGACCATCCGCTCATCGAACGTGAGTGCGCTGATGTCGTTGACTATCTCGGCTCCCGCCTCAAGCGCCTTTTCTGCAACAGTCGATTTGTATGTATCTATGGATACGGGAATTTTCAGTTTGACGGCAAGCTTCTCGATGACCGGGATTACCCGCCTGATTTCCTCTTCTTCGTCAACCGGCTGCGCAAACGGCCGGGTGCTTTCGCCGCCTATGTCGACGATGTCGGCCCCCTGCTCTTCCATCTCAATAGCGCGCTCAACGGCCTTTTCAGCGGTGAAATACCTGTTTCCGTCGGAAAATGAATCCGGGGTGATATTGAGAACCCCCATGATACAAGGCCGCCGTGAGAGATCAATCGCCCTTTTGCCGATCTCCCATCTGACCGGGGGGGTCGCGTCGATGTCGAGGATACGCTTGATTTCAGCGGCCATGGAAGGGAGACCGAAAGGGTGCTCCATGAGCCTTCCGCACAATCTGCGCAGCTGTCTTTCCGTTCCCATGAGGATGACGACACCTGGGATCTCTCCATCGGAGGCGCTCCCGGAAAGCGCCGCGTCCCCGCCCAGGGAAAGCATCTCCTGTTTCAGAAGTCCGCCTTCCCTTGCGTTCACCCCTTCCAGCAGGAGCAGACGATGCACCATCTTGGGCGCCATGTTGCGGATATTGAACGGGTCAGTATGTATCTCCGCCAGTGCCCGTTCAGCCTCGTAAGGAGATTTTACCACCAGTAACCGGACAGAGCATGTCATCAGGTTGGCGTTTCACCTACGGATGCCGCGGCAGGCAGCTCCGCCCGGGCAGCCCCGGCAATGATACGATCAACCTCATCACCGGAAAGGTTCTCTTTTTCGATAAGCTCCGCGGAAAGACGGTGAAGAGTGTCAACATTTGCATTCAGAAGTTGTATGACCCGGCTGTAATTCTCATCGACTATCCGCCTGATTTCCTCATCGATCTCCACGGCGGTGGCCTCGCTGTAATTCTTGTGGGTGGCCATCTCCCTGCCGAGGAAGATCTGTTCGTCCTTCTTGCCGAAGCTGACCGGCCCGAGCTTGGGACTCATCCCCCATTCGCACACCATTTTCCGGGCAATTTCCGTGGCCCGCTCGATGTCGTTGCCTGCGCCGGTGGTCATGGTATTGAATATTATCTCTTCCGCTGCCCGTCCCCCCATCAGAACCGCAATCCTGTTCAGGAGGGATTCCCGTGAATAACTGTGCTTGTCTTCGATGGGGAGCTGCATGGTCATGCCGAGCGCCCTGCCGCGTGGGATGATGGAGACCTTATGCACCGGATCGGTGCCGGGGATCAACTTGGCCACCAGGGTATGCCCCCCCTCATGATAGGAGGTGTTCCTCTTCTCCTCCTCGGAGATGACCATGCTGCGACGTTCGACCCCCATCAGCACCTTGTCCTTGGCGTCGTCAAAGTCCTGCATCTCGACCGTGTTTTTCTCCTTGCGCGCAGCCAGGAGGGCCGCCTCATTGACTACGTTGGAGAGGTCCGCGCCGGAAAAGCCGGGAGTGCCGCGGGCGATAACCGCCAGTTCCACACTCGGCCCAAGGGGGGTTTTTTTTGTGTGGACCTTGAGTATGGCTTCCCGTCCCTTTACATCAGGGCGAGGGACGACAACCTGCCGGTCGAAACGCCCGGGCCTGAGGAGCGCCGGGTCAAGCACGTCGGGCCGGTTAGTGGCGGCAATCAGGATTACCCCTTCGTTCGATTCGAAACCGTCCATCTCCACCAGAAGCTGGTTCAGGGTCTGTTCCCGTTCATCATGCCCCCCGCCCAGT
>JBGQDJ010000315.1:0-4070 GCA_041495805.1 Geobacteraceae bacterium | reverse complement strand
ATATTGATCATCAAGAGCACGGAATTCATCAAGAGCGCGGCAAAACCCGCCCACTATCCACCGGCGGATTTCCCGGAGATCGCCTTTGCCGGGCGCTCCAACGTGGGGAAATCCTCTCTTATCAACGTGCTGGTGAACCGGAAGAGCCTGGTCCGCACCAGCTCCACCCCGGGGCGTACCCAGCTCATCAATTTTTTTGATGTGAATGGACAGTTCACCCTCGTCGACCTTCCCGGCTACGGCTATGCAAAGGTGCCGCTTTCGGTGAAGAAGGAGTGGGGGCCTATGATGGAGAAATACCTCTCATCGCGCCCCTCCCTGCGTGGGGTCGTGTTGATATTCGACATCCGCCGGACTCCGGTGGCGGAAGACCGGCAGATGCTCGACTGGCTGCGGGCATACGATATCCCGCCACTCCTGGTGGTGACCAAGTGCGACAAGGTCTCACGGAATGAGAGAGCAAAACAGGCTGCGGTCATTGCCAACTCTCTCGGTGTCGAGAGGGGGGAACTGACATTTTTTTCGACCCTCACCCGCGAAGGCAAAGATGAAATATGGACCAGGATCGAGAGGGTGCTTTTCCCGGAACTGGCGGCTGCCGGGCAGGGAGAGGACCGGCCATAATCTGTTTGACTTTCCTCCATCGCTCTGATAGAAATTGCGGTATAAATTAAATAGCTGATCAACTAGGTGCTCTGCCCGCAAAGGGCGGAGATAATAGGGAAGGGGGTGCGATTCCCCCACTGTCCCGCAACTGTGAACGGTGATGAAAGCCGCACAACGCCACTGGTCGGGTTCTTGTTAAAGAGCCTCGGGAAGGCGCGGCGAGTAAGTGGACCCGTAAGTCAGGAAACCTGCCCGGTTGACGCCGCATCGACCTCCGAAGGAGAGGCGCCGAGGCCCGGACATTTTCCCAATTTTCGATCCCCGTCTCTTAAGCTGAGGCGGGGTTTTTTCATGTCTCAAATCATCTTTATAACCGGCGGCGCCAGGAGCGGCAAGAGCCGCCTTGCTGAAGAACTGGCGGAGAGCTTCGGCGCGCCGCTGGCCTATATCGCCACCTGCGAGCCGGGGGATGCAGAGATGGAGGAGCGTATCGCCCGCCACCGGACCCGCCGCGGCCCTGAATGGCATACCATCGAAGAGCCCTGTAACCTCGCAGAGGCGGTAAAGCAGCACGATGGCCTTTTCAACGGTATGCTGGTGGACTGCATTACTCTCTGGCTGACCAACCTTCTCATTGGATACGATGACCGGCAGAAGGTCCTGGATGATGTCGCTCTATTCAGCGCATTGTTTCCCACTCTCAAGACCCCGCTCATCCTGGTTTCCAGCGAGGTGGGGATGGGGATCGTGCCGGAAAACAGTCTGGCCAGAACCTTCCGCGACATTGCAGGGGAAGCGAACGAACTGTTGGCCAAGGCCGCGGATGAAGTCTACGTGATGTTTTCAGGGCTGCCGCTTAAATTGAAAGGGTGAAGTAACTTAAAACAAGCAATTATCCACGAAGTACACGAAGAAAGGCAAGGAAACCGGGCTGGTATGAAAAACCAACTCCTCTTTTTGCTGACCTTCAATTAGCTTGTAAGTTTTTGAATTTCTTCGTGAACCTTCGTGTCCTTCGTGGATCAACTGCTTTTTCCTGGATAAAAGGGAGTTATCAATGGAACTGTTGACCAAAACACTCGCCGCGATCCAGCCGGTTGATCTTGCGCTGGTGGAAAGTGCCCAGGCAAAACTGGACATGAAAACCAAGCCGCTTGGCTCGTTGGGGAGGCTGGAGGAGTTTGCCCGCCGCTTTGCCGCCATATCCGGATCCCTGGAGCCCGATACAACCAGGAAGATTATTTACACCTTTGCCGGCGATCACGGCGTGACTGAAGAAGGGGTTTCCGCTTTTCCCAGGGAAGTGACCCCGCAGATGGTCCTAAACTTCTTGAGAGGCGGGGCGGGTGTCAATGTTCTTGCCCGTCACTGCGGGATCGAGGTCCGCGTGGTGGATGTGGGGGTGGATTACGACTTCGGCGAGATGGCCGGTCTCATCCTGAAAAAGGTGGCCCGGGGGACACGCAACTTCACCAAAGGTCCTGCCATGGAGCGTAGCGAAGCGCTTGCCGCGATGAAAGCGGGTATCGAGCTGGCCGTACAGGCAAAGGACGAGCTTGTGGCAATGGTGGGGACCGGCGATATGGGGATCGGCAACACCACCCCCTCATCAGCCATTATCGCCGCAATCTCCGGGATTCCGGCATGGGAGGTTACCCATCGCGGTACCGGTATTTCGGAAATCGCCCTGGAGAACAAAATACGCGTCATTGAGCAGGGGCTTGCGGTGAACAGGCCCGATCCTGACGACCCTCTCGACGTCCTGACCAAGGTTGGAGGGCTGGAGATCGCCGCTATTGCAGGTCTCGTTCTCGGCTGTGCGGCCAACCGTATCCCCGTTGTCATCGACGGATTCATTTCCACCGCGGGGGCGCTGATCGCATCCGAACTCCACCCCCATGTGAAGGAATATATCTTTGCCGCACACCAGTCCGTGGAAATCGGCCACCGCTTCATGCTTGAGCGGATCGGTGTCGAGCCGATCCTTGATCTCAGGATGCGTCTCGGCGAGGGGACCGGTGCGGCCCTGGCAATGGGACTGATCGAGGCGGGGGTAAAGATCCTGAAGGAGATGGCAACTTTCCAGGAGGCAGGTGTTTCGGAACAGAACATGTAGGGGCGAACGGCGTTCGCCCAGGGGGCATCCCATGCGCCCCTACGGAAATTCATGCGCTTATATTTTATCGCCCTCCAATTTCTGACCATCATCCCCCTCCCCTTTTCTATCCGTTTTGAGGAGAGGGACCTGGGACGATCCATGGCTCTTTTCCCGCTAGTGGGGCTCACTCTCGGCGCCTTCCTCGCCGGGACGGATTTCATCCTCTCACCATGGCTCCCCCGGCAGGTCTGCGATCTCCTCCTCATCGCCTTACTCTCCGCAATAACCGGGGCGATTCACCTGGATGGGCTTGCGGATGTATGCGACGGTCTGGCCGCGCGCGGCGGCCGCGAGCGGTTCCTGGCGGTAATGAAGGATTCACGGGTCGGGGCGGTTGGCGTTGTCGGACTCATGCTTGGCCTCCTCCTCAAGTACCAGGCGCTGCTCCACATCCCGTTGGAACAAAAGCGTGAGGCGCTCCTTTTTTTCCCGCTGGCGGCGCGCTTCAGCCAGGTGCAGATGACTGTGGGGGCGGACAGGGCACGGGCCGACGGACTCGGCTCGACTTTCATCGGCGGAGCGGGTACAATGCAATTTGTTTCCGCAGGCGTCATCACCCTGGCCGGCGCCTGGCTCCTGCTCAATCTCCGTGGAATCTACTGCTGCCTTATCCTCTATCTCTTCACATGGGGATTGAAGTGGTGGTTTCACCGCAGACTCGGAGGGGTCACCGGAGACATCATCGGCTGCGCCAGCGAGCTGAATGAAATATTGTGCCTGATCATTCTTCTGGCCCTCATCGGAGCGAAATTCCCGTAAGGAAGCATGATGACCGAAAAAACCCGCATTTATCTCATTCGCCACGGCGAGGTGGAAGGGGCAGGCGCCCGCCGGTACAACGGACATGCCGATGTTCCATTAAGCGAGCGTGGAATAGCTCAGTACCATCTGATGAAGGAACGTCTTGCGGGCAAGGATATCAGCGCCTGCTATTCAAGCGACCTCATCCGTTGCGCGGTCGGGGCGGAGATAATCTGTTCCCGCCTGGGACTTACACCGGTCAGGGAACCACGCCTCCGCGAACTGGACATCGGCATATGGGAAGGCAAGACCTGGGCGGAATTGATGGACAAGTACCCGCAGGAGTGGCAGGCGCGCATTGCGGATATCGTCAACTACCGGGTTCCCCGGGGGGAAAGCCTGAAAGACCTCCATGACAGGCTCATCCCCGCCATTAGCGATATTGTGGAACGGCACAAGGGGGAAGAGGTGCTGGTGGTTGCCCACGGCGGGGCAAACCGGGTGATCCTTCTTGATGTTATAGGCGCGCCGCTTTCCTCCCTCTTCACCATCGAGCAGGAATACT
>JBGQDJ010000314.1:0-4071 GCA_041495805.1 Geobacteraceae bacterium | reverse complement strand
GGGCAACCGGGGATCCGGTAGTCCACCTCCACGATATCCGAAAGCCTCAGGACCTGCGGGTACAACCGGGGGATTTCCAGTTCCCCGAACTCGCACAGGGTTAACGGCTGCGGCTCCACGCGGTCCGGGTTGTCGAGGGAAGGGCTGTCGTGATAGGAGGATTCGAATATCCCCTCCACCGTCTTGGTGTTGGCCAGGGCGGGAATGCCGCCGTCGCAGGCGCACGCGCCGTAGGCGACCAGGGTCTTGCTCTTGCGCCGGATGAGCCGGGCGATCTCCTCCTGCTCGGAACTGCGCACCCCGCCGTTGAAGAAACAGATATCCATGAACAGGTCCGGGTAATTGACCACGTCCCGGTACTTGAAGTCGGCGGCGCAGGGCCAGAAAACTATGTCGGCTAGATCGATCAGTTCCAGGAGGTGGGGGCCGATCTCGAGGAGCGAGATGTCGCAGCCGCCGCAGCTCGCTGCCCAGTACATGCCGATCTTGAGCTTTTCTTTTCCTTCAGGCCCCTGCTCTTCCCTGGTCATCCCTTTTCTCCCCACGCCTTGAGATCCATGCCGTGGCCGACACCTCGCTCCCGCATCCGCTGCGGCCAGTCGAGGGGACCCAGGCGGCGCACGTTTTCGGTAACCTCCCTGACAAGCCGGGCGAACTTCTCTCCCTCGGCAGCGCTCACCCACTCGTGGACGAACCTCTCCGGCTCGATCCCCAGTTCTGTCAGGGTATGCTTCAAAAGGGGCATCCTTGCCATGGTCTTGTGGTTGCCGGAGATATAGTGGCAGTCGCCGATGTGGCAGCCGCAAACCATTACTCCATCGGCGCCCTGGCTGAACGCGGTGGTGACAAGCTCCGGATCGATGCGGCCGGAGCACATCACCCGGATGATATCGGCGTTCGGCGGATACTTGAGGCGCGCGGTTCCGGCGTTATCCGCGCCGGTGTATGAACACCAGTAGCAGAGAAAGGCGATGATGCGTGGCTCCCAGCCTTCGTTTTCCCCTCTGGCTTCGACATTTAATTCCTGCGTTTCTGTCATCTCTCGCTCCTTATCCGGCAATGCCGGAATCAACAAGAAAAATCAAAGTCAATGGACCCGAAGGGCCTAAAGAACGCGGATCAAATCTGATCTAAGCGGATCTACGCGGATAAACCTGGCTCCGTAAGCTTTTTAAAATCCGTGCAAATCCGCTCAATCCGCGTCATCCGCGTTCAATTGAAGTTTAGGTTTGCTGCAGCAGCGCCTTCAACTCGGCCAGGACCTGCCCGTCGTTGAACCCGGCCTGCTGGATCGCGTTGCTCGGACAGGCGGCCGCGCAGGTCCCGCAACCGGTGCAGCGCGCCTCGCTGATCACGGCAATCTTGCGCGTTTCGTCACGGGAGATGGCATCGTAGGGGCATATCGTCATGCATGTCTGGCAGCCGGTGCAGAGCGACTCATCGACCCCGGCGATGAAGGGATCCATCGACACCTGCCCCTTGGCGATGAGGGCGGCCGCCTTCGAGGAGGCAGCTGAGGCTGCGGCGCACGACTCCGTGATGTCCATGGGCCCCTGGCAGGTCCCGGCCAGGAAGAGGCCGGACACCGCCAGTTCAACCGGACGAAGCTTGGGGTGAACCTCCATGAGGAAACCGTCGGCGCCGACCGAGCAGTGATACATCCCGGCCAGATCGGCGATGTCGTGGGGGACTATGCCTGTGGAGAGGACCACCAGATCGGCGGCCATCTCCACTTCAACTCCCTGCGACAGCATGTCATGGCAGCTGACGAGAAGCGGCGAATCACCTGCGGTGTTTCTCTCCACCCTGGGCATTCTGTATGGGTCGTAGCGTACGAACAGGACCCCCGATTCGGACGCCCGCTCGTAATAGGTCTCGTGCCCTCGGCCATATGTGCGGATGTCCTGGTAAAAATCGCCGATCACTGCGTCCGGATAACGGCGCTTCGCCTCAAGCGCCGTATGGAGGGTGGCGGTGCAGCAGATACGTGCGCAGTAATCCTTGACCCTGCCGTCGGGCTGGCGCTGGTTTACCCCCTCTATCTGCCGGGCGCCGACACAGTGTATGAAGGCGATGCGCGGGGGTCCCTTTCCTTTGCAAGGGAGGAGCCCGCCGGTCGGGCCATCCGGGTCGAGCATCCTGATCAGTTGCTGCAAAATGATTACCTCGGGATAGACGCCGTAGCCGTATTCGCCGTACTGGGGCTCGTAAGGGTCACATCCGGTGGCAAGAACAATGACGCCGCTCTTCAGGGTTATCTCCCTCGCCTCTTCCTTCAGGTCGATCCCCTTGCCGCTTACCGCCCATACGCACTTTTCGCATCTTGTGCAGAGGTGCCAGTCAATGGCGGGAATCGGCGGGTAGCATCCGGGATATGCAAGATAGATAGCCTTGCGTCTGGAGAGCCCGTAATCGAATTCATTGGCGGTCTGTTCCGGACAAGCCGCTATTGCGTCGCTTCGCCTGCTCAGACGCTCGTTTGCGCCGCGCGGTTCGATGCGGACCCTGGTGCGGAAGCTCCCCACCACCCCCTCGGATTCGAGGATGCTCGCATTGGTGAGGATGGTCACCAGTGGATGGTTTACCACATCCTCGATCAGGGTATTGAGCATCCCCCGGGCATCCTCGCCGGTGGGAAAGAGGGAGTGGCGCTGGGCCACCCGTATGCCGAGAAAGGGCTTCTTCTCAACCAGCGTCACCCGCATTCCCCGCTGGGCCAGATCCCGTGCGGAGACGAGCCCGGCAACGCCCCCCCCTATGACCAGTGCTTCCGGATGTATCGGGATGCGACGCTTGTCCAGTGGAACGAGGTGGCGTACCCGGCCTACGGCGGCCCGAACCAGGCGTATCGCCTTCTGGGTTGCCAGATCGCGGTTCTCGCTGACCCAGGAGACCTGCTCCCGCAGGTTGACATGTTCGAAAAGGTATGGATTGAGACCGGCGCGGGCGACCGTGCGCCGGAAGGTGAGCTGGTGGAGGGAGGGGGAACAGGCGGCGACTATGACGCGGTCGAGCCCCAACTCCCTGATTTTCTGTTCGATGAGTACCTGGCCCGGATCCGAGCAGAAGAAGTGGTGAGTAGTGGAAAAGAGCACGCCGGGGAGGGCGCCGATTTCCGTTGCCACACGATCCACGTCGACGATGTCCGAGATATTCCCGCCGCAGTGGCAGATGAAGACTCCTATCCGGACGTCATTCTCTTTCCCGTTATCTTTACCTGTACCTATTTCCGGGGATTCCGTCATCGTCAACACTCCTCGTGGTGACTACGCGATTCAGTGAACACCCTGTTGCGGTGCAACCACCCCTCCAATAACTACAAAGGGAAGAGACGAAAGACCCGCTCAGTGCTTGCCCTCCACTTCTTCCCTCCATTCGCATCCGGGCATTTCCCGGACAGCGCAATGATTATAAGTATAGGTCGGGCTTATATGATTGTCAACTTGTCATCCTTTATCCGAAACTTGGCTGGAAAGGAGGGAACTTACTGCGGGAGCATCCCGCCGGAATAAGAAAAGCCGGCGTAGATAATCCACACCGGCTCTGCAGGTAAAGGTGCAGCCTCCTGAACAATGCCCGGATCACCGAAGGCAACGTAAAACCATCACGGTTATGTCGTCGGGGAGCGGATCCACTTTATCCATCAGCCCCAGAACAACTCCATCATTTCTCCGGCCTTTAAGATGCTAAGTCCTTTTCAAGTCGGCCGAAAATCTCCAGGCCCCCAGGGTTGCTCAAGGCTGCATCCTGACCAGCCTTGGGTATCTCGCAAAAGTAGCGTCAGGGTAAAAATCCTGGCGCTACTTTCAATCATGGCATAAATGGAGAACACACCGTATTACACGAGTAGTCGCACTCCGGCTTCGCTCTACCTTATCGCCATGTTCTCCACGGTCACTATTCCGTTCGTAACGGTCACCGTGCCTTTCACGGTGGTCAGTCCGCTGTTCCCGTTGTATGCCGTATCGTACCCACCCTTGAGGATTGCAGGTATGGATCGGTTGAAATTCAGGTTTTCGGTGAATTCGTGTACCCTGGCCTGGATGGTCCCGCCTCCTGCAAGGCCCCCAT
>JBGQDJ010000313.1:0-4072 GCA_041495805.1 Geobacteraceae bacterium | reverse complement strand
TAGTGTTTCCCTTCCGGCCCCATGATTTCCACGATAAAGTTCTCGAGGCCTCCGACGATTACTTCAAAGAAGTTCTGGAACCCCGTGGGCGCCGTCTTCTTCAGCGAGAAGCGCGCGACAAGCGATAGTCCGATCAGAATAGCCATGGCCAGCCACGCATACGTGACGTACTCGGGGAAATTATGTAGTTCCGGCAGAAGTAAAGGCGCTTCTTTCATACACACGCTCCTTAAGAACTGGTATAATACTTGAAAAATTTACAGGAACCGTTGTTTTTTGTCAAGATAAAACCGGGGAGGAATTCATAAAATTTCCTAATAATCATATATCTGTTTGCTAATGGACCGCTGTAACTACCGGCTACGGATGGGGATGAGAAATCCTGCTGAAATCGTGTTTCCTCTGGTAATTGGCCTTTTGAGTGAATTTATAGGACGATTCATGTCACGTCTGATTTGGGCTATTAATGATTTTTTGCGGTAATTAAAGGTAACGAGGGCGTTCCTTGCGATGCCGTATCAGGCAAATTCAAGGTAAGGAGAGCGATATCATGAAGGGAAGAACAATGCTATTCGTTTCGGTACTGCGCAAACGCTCACAAAACGTCAAGCCGCATCTTTGGCGGCAAGAGCCTGTGCGCGGCAGTAATCCCTGAAGTTATTCACTCCAATAAAGAATTCGCGCATCATAAGAAACCAGTAATACTTTCCTCTCTTGGTCAGCGAAAGCGTATCACCTCGCTTCCGCAACCCGTCTATCAATCTGAAAAAAAGAATTTCAGACCAGAGATGGCGGTAAATATTTACACCATGCTTTTTTTTCAAAGCGGCAATATCAAGACTCAATCCGAAGAGTTTCATCAAAAAATCATAACAGAGTCTTTCGTGTAAAGAGAAATCCCTTTTTGCGGCTAGGGGCAATAGGCCCTGGTTCACTTTCTTGATATATGTCTCAATATCAAAGGTATTCGCATAGGCGCTCCCGCCAAGATGCCCGATTGATCCGCTTCCCAGGCCTGCGTATTCATCGAACGTTACGGCATATTCATCGATTACCGTGTCATTTCTCGAAAAACACCAGGGAGTGCTGGCCCGATAGCGGGAAGAAAGAGTCTCCGTGATCTTGGTATAAAATTTCCGGCCTTTTTTAGAATCTACTGCGCCGCCCAACTCTTTATTCATTTTTTCTTGAGTTTGAGACGATGCCATTAACGGATAGTAGGTTATCTGGTCGATGCCCAGGCCCGCTATGGTAGATAAATCTTGCTCAAGCATGTCCGCGGTCTGCGTGGGAAAATTGAACATCAGGTCTACGTTTAAAGTTTGGAAAATACCCTGTGCCTGCTTTAATCGCGCAGCGATCTCTTTCCCGCTCCCGTACTTGTGGTAACGCTTCAACGTCTTCAAGAGACCGTCATCGAAAGTCTGCACGCCGACGGAAAGCCGGTTCACGCCGATATTCTTTAATGTTTCTAAGTTCGATTTTGTGAGATGGTTTGGGTTCGTTTCAATGGAGATTTCGCTTATTGCATACGTTTCCCGTGCCAATCGGATGGTAGCCGCAAGTTCATCCATCAATATCGTCGGGGTGCCTCCTCCCACATACAAGGCCTTGAAGTCGTAACCCAGGTCTCGGTACAACAAAAGCTCTTTCCTGAGCGCAGTAAAATAGTGCCGTGCAAGACCTTCCTGGAATTCAATGCGGTTGAACGAACAATACGGGCAAAGTTCCTCGCAAAAAGGAATATGCATATAGAGGAGGGTCGGGGTGTTCCCGACCCTCCTCGGAACGGAGAGCGAAGTCGAGGGAGAGAATTGCATGCAACGCGCATTCTTCTTACGGGCAACATAGGTGATAAACTTTTCGGCCAGCAGAAGGCCGGGGTGCATGAGAAAATCCGAGGGCATAACATACCCTTTCAAATAATTACAAACGAAAAGCCTCTTCAGGTCGGCTACGTTGCTTTGGCGCAGGGCGTACGAGATGTGTCATCTCATATATCACGTACGCTTGTTGCGCCATGCGCAAAATAGCCGGCCTGTTGAGCAGAAACCAAAAAAATACTAGATGAACCTTTGCCGGACGGTTACTTGAACCGATCCACCAACAGCTCCGCGGGATGCTTTGCTTTTATCTTTGAACCTGATTTGTCGAGCCCTCCAGCCAACTGGATAAGGCAGCCGGGGCACTCCGCGGAAACATACTCCGCTCCGGTCGCCTCGACATTTTTCAGCTTGCGTTTCAACATACTCATGGAGAGTTCGGGCTGCTTAACGGTATAGGAGCCGCCCATACCGCAGCAAGTATCGCTCTCCGCCATCTCGTTCAGTTCATAACCGGCTGCTGTCAAAGCCGCGCGAGGTTCCTTATAGACGCCCACGTGCCGTTTGGCGTGGCAGGAATCATGGTAGGTCAGTTTCTGGAGCTTCTGCCCGTCTTTCGGGGTCAGCTTCTTTTCCTCGATAAGCTTATTCACTAATTCCGAGAACATGACGGTCTTTGCCGCCAGTTTTTCCGCATCAGGTATCAGGCTGCTCATATTCCCGTCTTTCAACATATGCGGCCATTCCTTTTTTAGTGCCGTTGTGCAGGATGCACAGGCCGTGACAACATACTTGACGTCGTTTTCCAGGAGCGGCTTGATATTATGGGCAGCTGCCAGGCCGGCCATCTCAACAGCGCCGCTTCCCCAGTGGGGAATGCCGCAGCACGACTGCGCTTCTGGATACACGACTTCTATTCCCGCCTTGTTCAAGACCTTTACCAGGGCTTCCCCGATTTTGGGGAACACAAAATCAATAGCGCATCCCGAGAAAAAAGCGGCCTTGGTAGTGCTTTTCGGCTGCTTGATCTTCTTGAACAGGTCGCGGAAGGGGACCGGTGCAATAGTCGGCAGGCTCCGATACTCGGAAAGGCCGGACAAAAACATCGGCAGGTGCCGAATAAAACCTTCCTTGGCAAAAGGCTTCTGGGCGATGGATGCGGCCCGCAACATGGTGTGGAACACCCTGCGGTTATTGATCACCGCCAAAGCGGTCTTCTGGATAAAGGGCAAGCCCTGCTTCGACGCCAAGCGGCGGCGAACCTCAAGGATCAATTCCGGGATGTCGATCTTGCCGGGGCAGATCTCTTTGCATTTGCCGCACCCGATGCAGAGCCCCTGGATGTCCGACGTTGTTTTGAGCTCATTAAACCACGCGGTAAGAATGGTGCCGATGCCGCCGGTATAGATGTGTCCGAAAACATGCCCGCCGACCAGGCGGTAAACAGGGCAGACATTCAGGCAGGACGCGCAGCGAATACATTGGAGCGCCTGTTTGAATTTGGGGTCTTTTGCCATGTCAGTCCGCTTGTTGTCCATAAGAACGATATGGAACTCTTTCATCGAGCCGTCCGTATTCGCTACCGGACCGGTGATAAAGGAAACATAGCTGGTCATGAGCTGGCTGGTTGCGCTCTTCGGCAGCGCGGTCAGGATCGGGGTCGCGTCCTCGTACTTCTCCACGAGCTTCTCAAGACCGACGAGCGCCACATGGATCTTCGGAAGCGTGGTGACCATGCGGGCATTGCCTTCATTGGTAACAATGGCGATCGTGCCGGTCTCGGCAATGGCGATGTTGGCGCCGGAGATGCCCATGTCGGCATTGAAAAATTTCTCCCGGAGCTCCTTGCGGGCGACCTTCACCAGTTGCTGGATGTCGTTGGAGAGCGGCTGTTTTATCTCCTTGCTGAAAAGGTCCGAAACCTCTTCCTTGGTCAGGTGAAGGGCAGGCATGACCATGTGCGAAGGCGTCTGATGGGCAAGTTGTATGATCCATTCGCCGAGGTCCGTCTCATCCGCCTGTATGCCGTTTGCGATAAGATGCTTGTTCAGGTGGATCTCTTCTGACGCCATGGACTTGGATTTGACGATCTTCTTGACGCCCTTTTCCTTGCAGAGATTCGTGATGTACTCCTTGACCGCCTGCGGGCTGTTTGCACGGAAAACCTTTGCGCCGCGGGCCTCGGCGGCTTTTTTAAACTTTTCAGCAAGCTCATCGAGATGGTCGGCGGCGTAGCCCTTGCGCTCGGC
>JBGQDJ010000312.1:0-4105 GCA_041495805.1 Geobacteraceae bacterium | reverse complement strand
TTCCGGATACATATCGTGGAAATCCCGGAACACATCATGCTTCAGGATTTCCGTATGGATCGCGGCGACCCCGTTCACGGAGTGACTGCCGACAATGGCCAGGTGCGCCATTCGGACTCTCTTCTCCCAGTGCTCTTCGATGATGGACATGCGCCCGAGCCGTTCGGCGTCTCCGGGAAAACGGGACTGGACTTCCAGAAGGAAATGGTCATTGATCTCATAGATTATCATCAGATGCCGGGGGAGGATATGCTCGAAAAACCAGACAGGCCATTTTTCCAGTGCTTCGGGTAGAATGGTATGGTTCGTATAGGCAAAGGTCCTGACGGTTATCTCCCACGCCTCATTCCATGCCATTCTCTCGTGGTCGATGAGGACCCTCATCAATTCAGGTATGGCAAGGGCCGGATGGGTGTCGTTCAGCTGGATGGCAACCTTGTCGGGAAGGAGCCGGAGATCGTCATGGGATTTGCGGAAACGGTAGATTACGTCATAGATGGTCGCCGAGGCAAGGAAGTACTCCTGCTTGAAGCGGAGTTCCTTCCCCTCCGGTATGTCATCGGCGGGATAGAGGACCTTGGATATGTTCTCCGAGACCATCTTCTTTTCGACCGCCCTTATGTAGTTTCCCTCGTTGAAATAATCAAGCTCGAACTCGCGGGTCGATTTGGCGCTCCAGAGTCGCATGGTGTTTACGGTGCGGGTGCCGTAGCCGGGGACCGGGATGTCGTAGGCCATGGCCATGACATCCTCGGTATCGAACCAGCTGTGGTGCGATCGTCCGACCGCATCGGTTATCGTTGTCACCTTCCCGTAAAACTTGACCGGGTGGAGGTGTTCCTGGCGGTCCATCTCCCATGTGTTGCGATAGCGCAGCCAGTTGTCCGGGATCTCGACCTGTGCCCCGTTGACGATCTTCTGCCGGAACATGCCGTACTCGTAACGGATGCCGTATCCATATGCCGGTATAGACATTGTGGCCATGGAATCGAGGAAGCAGGCAGCCAGACGCCCCAGCCCGCCATTGCCGAGGCCCGCGTCCTGTTCCTCGTCGAGCAGCTTTTCGAAATGGTAACCGAGGGATTCCAATGCCTCCCTGAATTCCGCGTGCATCCCCAGGTTGATAAGGCTGTTTTCCAGGGTGCGTCCCATGAGAAACTCCATGGAGACGTAGTAGACGCGCTTCGGGTCCTCGTTGTAGTAGGCCTGCTGGGTGTCGAGCCAGCGTTCGATCATTCGGTCGCGCACCGTGTAGGCAAGGGCGTTGTATATGTCGAAATGGGTGGCGGTATACTTGTCCTTGCCCATGGTGAATTCCAGATGCTCCAGGAAAGACTTGATTATGAACATCATGGGATCCAGCGACATCTCCAGGTTTTCATATGCTTTGCCCTTTTCCCTCATATGGCGCCCTTTCATCAAAAAATAACATTTTCCTGACAGCTGAATTCAGTCAAGCAGTGAGAAGCGGTTCTTACAAGCCCGAGCAAACGTTGGACACCTCAAGGGTTTTTCCGCAAATTCATTGGACATGTTGCATGATATTATGTTAGTAAAACAATGTATTTATACCACAATCAGGGGTCCAGTACATGAAAAATATCGCGATTTTTGCGAAAGTCCATGATCCACGCTGCCAGGATGTGGCCCTTCAGCTCATCTCATGGCTGCGGGGAAGGGGTCTTGTCCCTCTTGTTGAGGCTCACCTGGCGCGGCACATCGGCTTCACGGAGACGATAATCAACGACATCCCCGATAAAACCGACCTTGTTGTCGTTCTGGGGGGTGACGGGACCCTTATTTCCGTGGCCCGCCTGATCGGAGACCGGGAAGTGCCGATCCTCGGAGTGAATCTCGGCAGCCTTGGTTTTCTGACCGAGATTACCCTTGATGAGCTCTGTGCTTCCGTCGATAGTTACTTAAGCGGAGAGTACAAGGTATCGGAAAGGATTATGCTGCATGTTGCCGTTGTTCGTAACGGCTCGATCATCGAAGAGAAAAGGGTGCTCAATGACCTGGTGATAAACAAGGGGGCTCTCGCCAGGATAATCGACCTTGAAACTACGATAAACGGTAATTATCTCACCACCTTCAAGGGTGACGGACTGATCATCTCGACCCCAACCGGCTCAACCGGCTACTCCCTTTCCGCCAACGGCCCCATTCTCTATCCGGAACTGGAGTGTTTCGTCATCACCCCCATCTGCCCCCACACACTGACCAACCGGCCGATAGTAGTTGCAAGTGACGCTCAGGTAACAGTGGAACTGAAATGCATAAAAGAAGATGTATTTCTCACCCTTGACGGACAGGTTGGTGTTGAGCTTAAATGCGGGGACGAGATCCGGATCAGAAAGGCGGAAAAAAGGACCCGTCTGATCATATCCAGCAGCAGGGATTATTTCGAGATTCTAAGGACGAAGCTGAAATGGGGTGAAAGGTGAACGGCTTCGCCGGAAGCCCATCTGCTGCGTTACGCTGAGACTTTCATCACTGCGACGTAGCGCTGCTACGCCTCGTTCGAAAATCTCAACAAGCCTTGCATATGGACCTCCGGCTGTGCCGTTTTGAGTTCAAGCAAGATAACTGGTGGTTTAATGCTTACCGATTTGTTCATAAAAAACTTCGCCATCATCGACAACCTGCACGTCGCTTTCAGCAATGGCCTGAACATCCTGACCGGTGAAACCGGGGCGGGAAAGTCGATCATCATCGACGCGGTGAACCTGGTTCTGGGTGGACGCGCATCCGCGGAACTGATCCGCACCGGCGAGGATGAGGCCGTTGTGGAGGCGCTGTTCGACCTCACCGGCCGGGACGAGATCCTTGCCCTGCTGGCCGAGAGCGGAGTGGAATGCGATGGAGAGCTGCTGGTGAAGCGGACCGTCTCCCGCTCGGGGCGCAACCGGGTTTTCCTCGGCGGCGGTCTTTCGACCATCGCCGCCCTGGCCGACCTGGCGCGGCGGCTGATCAATATCTACGGGCAGCACGAATCGCAGACCCTGCTGAAACCCGACAATCACCTGCTGCTGCTGGACGGCTACGCATCCCTTTCCCCCCTGCGGCAGGAATTCGCGGCTGTTTACGACTCCTACCGAAGCGCCATGGCTGAAATCAGGAGGAGTGCCGAAGGGGAACGGGAAGCTGCCAGGCGGATCGATCTCCTCTCTTTTCAAAGTCAGGAGATCGCGGAGGCCGCTCTTCACACCGGCGAAGAAGAGGAAATTGAACAGGAACGGCAGCTCCTGATCCATGCGGAGAAGCTCCAGACAAACAGCCGGATGGCTTTCGACTCACTGTACGGCGGGGATTTGAGCATCCTCGGCCAGTTGCGCCGGGTGCTGGCCGGAATCGCTGAAATTGGCTCTATAGACGGTTCCCTCGCGGAGACGGCCGAATCCCTGAACAGCACATATCTGCAACTGGAAGACTCCGCGCTTTCTCTCCGGGACTACTCCGCAAGGGTGGATGCAGACCCGCAGCGCCTTGGGACGCTGGATGACCGTCTCGACCTTATTTACAGGTTGAAGAAGAAATATGCGCCGACCGTGGCGGAGATAATCGCCTACCGCGACGAGATTGACCAGGAACTGGAACAGTTCAGGAACAGGGATGAGGCGCGGGGGGAACTGGAAAAGGAGCTCTTTGAACTGGAAGGGAAGATGGCCGCTCTGGGCTCTGATCTATCAACCAGGCGGGAAAAAGCCGCCAAACGCCTGGAAACAGCGATGGAAAAGGAATTACACGAACTTGCCATGAAACACGCCCGCTTCGAGGTTGTGCTGGAGAAGTTGGCGGAGCCGCGGGCAATCGGCCTAGAGCGCGCCGAGTTCCTCTTTTCCCCGAATCCGGGGGAGACGCCCAAGCCCCTCGCCAGGATCGCGTCCGGGGGAGAGCTCTCCCGCCTGATGCTGGCTCTGAAACAGCTCCATCCCGAAAGCGACGTGCCGACCCTGGTCTTCGACGAGGTGGACAGCGGTATCGGCGGGGCGACATCGGCCCTGGTGGGGGAAAAACTGAAACGGGTGGCCGGCTGCCAGCAGATTCTCTGCATCACCCATCTCCCCCAGGTGGCGGCCTTTGCCGACCATCACATGATGGTGGA
>JBGQDJ010000311.1:0-4134 GCA_041495805.1 Geobacteraceae bacterium | reverse complement strand
CGTGCAGAATTGCACCCCGCCGCATATGCATGATTTCGCTTTCCGGAACATCCATGATTTTGGCGAGATGCTCCGTCATATCGGTCACCCGTTGACTGTGCCCCTCTGTTTCCCGGTCGCGCAGATCCAGTGCCCGTGACCATCCCTCAAGGGTTGAATCATAAGCCAGCGTCAGTTCCAGGTTTGATTTCTGGAGCCCGGTAAAGAGGGTGGCGTTGTCTATGGCGATGGCCGCATGTCCCGCCATTGTTTCGAGAAAGTCCAGCCGTTCCTGTTCCAGTTTCTGGGTGGATCTGAAAAAAATCTCCAGCACCCCTACGGTCTGTCCCTTGGCAACGAGGGGAAGACCATAATAGCTGATAAATCCTTCGTCATACAGAAGCGGGGCGCTTTTGAATGGATTCTCCCCGCTTCGCACGTCCGGGACATGGATAATCCTCATTTCCATGGCGACCCGGCCTGCATTCCCCTTGCCGATAGCCAGCGATGTATGCCTGAGGGCATTGGTCCGGAAACCCCGGCTCGCCGCATGTCTCAGTTTGTAGGAGTCGTTGAGGAGGAGGATGTCGGCGGCATCCGCATCCAGTTGGGCGATTATCTGGTCGAGAACGACATTCAGAGTGACCTTCAGGTCAAGACTGGCGGAAATCGCCTCATCTATCGCCCTCAGGGCGCCCAGTCGCTCCAGCTGGTTCCTGATCCTCTCCTCGGCCTTTTTCCTCTCGCTGATATCCCTGACGTAGGAGAGATGGAACACCCTGCCGCTATGTTCCACCGGATGGACCGTCAATTCGACGGGGACAAGGCTCCCTTCCTTCGTTTTATGTAACCCTTCAAATGTATTGAAACCTTTGTCGATGATCTCTCTCCACCATGCACTCCAATTCTCACGGGAGAGTTCCGGAGTTATGTCGAAGATGGTCATGGCGCCGAGTTCTTCCGTGGAATAACAGAGATAACGACAGGCTTCATTCATGTATGAAAAGCGCCCCTCTTCATCCAGCCAGAAAATGGGGAAAACGGCCTGATCAACGGAAAACTGGGTGAAGCGGAGCGTTTCCTTGATTCTCATGCTCTCGGTGATGTTCTGAATGGTGCCCAGCACGCCGATGACGTTGCCGTCCCTGTCGTGTAGGGGGACCTTGTTCCTGATCAGCCACGAAACAGTGCCATCCGGCTGCAGCTGCTGCTCTTCATAATTGAGCTCCGGGGAATTTTTCTCGATTACCTGCCTGTCTATTTCCCGGTAACGGACGGCATCTTCAAACCAGGGCATCTGGAAATCATCGCGACCTATGCTTTCCGCCGGATTTTCCAGGCCGGCGTTCTCGGCAAAAGGCCTGTTGCAACCCATGTAGCGGAAATCAAGGTCTTTCCAGAACACCCGCTGCGGTATATTGTCCATAACAAGTTGAAGCATCTGCCGGGAGCGGTACAACTCCTCCTCGACCGCGGCACGCTCCTTCACTTCAAAAAGCAGCAGATCGTTCAGCTCGGTGAGTTCCATGGTCCGCTCCCGCACGCGTGTCTCAAGTTCATCGTGCGCCTTGCGCAGCGCCTCTTCCGCCCGCTTGCGTTCGGTGACATCGGCCATTACGCAGACTACGGCAAGAAGATTGTCCCCTTGGTCTTTCATTATAGTAGTGGAGAGGTTGAGAGTGTGAATGCGGCCATTCCGCGACCGGCACTCCAATCCCAGGTTCCGGACGACCTCTCCCTTGAAGATCGTTTCAAGCATCCCCGCAAATGCGATGTTGTCCACCATCCCCTGGTTCGGCGTTTTGTTCACGATCTCCTGTTTGTTATAGCCGAGCAGGGTGCAGGTCGCCTGGTTGACGAACTTGATGATCCCATCTCCATCGAAAACGATCAGCGCCTCATTCATGGTATCGATAATCTGGGTTGCGGCAAATGCCGGGCCCACTGTAATCATGCGGTAGGTCAATACGGAACGTAAGGCGAAGAATACATAGAGTGCGATGGGAATATAGCCGAAAGGGTAGAGCGGGACGCCAAAAGCGGGGATGAAATCGACGCAGGCGATAATGGCCAGGAAAAAAGGAACCAGTATCAGCTTGGCCCGATTCAACTGAATGGGATCCTGGATACCTTCGCAATATCCGTTAATGATGCAGCGCAAAGAGTTAATTATTGCGGCGAAGAAACAGATGATAAAAGGAATACCGGTCACATTGTACTTTGGATAAAAGCCCCAGCTATAGTGATAGAGTTTGCCGAACAGCGTATCGGTTGCAATGATGAAGAGAAGAAATATTGCGCTGACTGTCCAGGCTGCCAGAAGGTTCCATTTGAGTTTATCCAGGTCCCGCAGTAACACTGCACTGTATGTGTAAGCAGCCGCGGGGATAAAGACAATGCCGATATGCGCGAACTTGGCCCAGTAGATGGCAACCTGTTCAGAGGGCGCAGCGTACATCAGCGTGGAGCCGCAAATCCAGACAGCGAAGGCAAAATTCAGAAGCGCAAAAGCGGCGCCCAGCCTGGAACCGGGCTCCCGGAAGAGGACGAATATCCCCAGGGAGAAACAACCAAGGGTAACCAGGAGCGTCTGGAGCGAAAGCGCATTTAATGTGTAGAGGGATATATCAAGAAGATCGTTCATCAAAGAGACCATTTAGATGTGAGCAAAACATATTCGATAGTGAGCCTGTTTTTCAGGACGCGGATTCAATAAAAAGGATTTAAAAGGGCTTTTTTCATTCGGCACGAAGTATAAAACCAGGGTTAGGTTTAGTCAATTAAATTTATGGTAAAATTAGGCTATTTAGCGGGGAATTGCCCGACCGGATGTGATGGTTCAGGACGAAACAAGCTGGGGAAAGGGCAAGTGGTCAATTATTTACACTTTTTATGCCAGGCATGCCTGCATCGGTGCTTAGTTATTTGGCGTATAAAAGAGGATTTACGTGATAAGGGAAATCAATCAGTTCGAGGATATCGCTACGCTGGTTGATCAGTGTTATCGCCTAGAACTTTCGAGGGGCGTTTTGTGACCGTCGTTTACACAATGCGGGACGAGGCGATCAGGGTTATTTCTTTTCGGAGAGCACGTCAGAGGAAAGAGACCCCTATCAAAAACATTACGGGCGCAGAACTTTAGAGGCAAGCGTTCTATCAGCGGCACCGATCTAAAAAAGATCGATGCCATGACGGACGCCGAATTATAGCGGATTGCAAACTTGCAATGTTCGGCCAAAGGAAATTTCAGTTGTAAAATTCTTTCGTACAATTCGGAATAGCCTTAGCCAAGGCACCACCATCCTCGTCATCTTTATCCCTCACTCCCTCACACCCCTCCCCGTCAGTTCGAGGAACACATCCTCCAGCGATGGTTCGCTGCGGCAGATGTCGCGCAGGTCGCCGCTCTCTATCCGGTCAAGAACGGCCTGCAGGGACTTTTCGTCGGCTAGGGTCAGGCGCAGGCGCTCACCGCTTCGCTCCAGGGAGAGGACTGACGGCAACGATCGAAGGATTTCCTCGTAGCGATCAACGCCGGAGCTGAAGCGAACGTGGTAGATAAGCGCTCGGGAGTTCTGTGCCTTCAGGCTGTCGACAGTGCCGTCCACCAGGGCCTTCCCATGGTCCATGATGACGATTCGGTCGCAGAGCGAGTCTGCCTCGTCCATGTAGTGGGTGGTGAGAAATATGGTCATCTTTTCCTTCAATCCCTGGATATATTCCCAGACCGCCCGCCGCGACTGTGGATCGAGGCCGGTGGTAGGCTCGTCCAGGAAGAGGACCAGGGGATTGTGGAGCAGCGCCCGGGCTACCACCAGCCGGCGCTGCATCCCTCCGGAAAATGTGTCGGGGAAATCGTTGCGGCGGCCGGAAAGTCCTGTCAGCTCCAGCAGCTCATCGATGCGGCGGTTGTAGGCCGAAGGGGCCATGCCGTGCATTCGCGCATGCAGAACGAGGTTTTCACGGGCGGTCAAGTAGCGGTCAAGGTTGTTCAACTGGGGGACCACGCCGATGATGGAGCGGATAGACTTCGCTTGTGTGAGCGTGCTGTGCCCTTCGACAAAGGCCTCACCGCTGGTGGGACGGATAAGGGTGGTGAGGATGTTGATGAGGGTGGTTTTGCCGGCGCCGTTGGGGCCGAGCAGTCCGAAGATG
>JBGQDJ010000310.1:0-4150 GCA_041495805.1 Geobacteraceae bacterium | reverse complement strand
CTCTCCCCACTGCCCCCTTTACCTGTCTGAAGGTGGTCAGGCGATACTGGACAGGCTCATGGGAGGTCCCCGGTTCGTTGTCGATGAGCCTGTCCAGCAATGACGCCTGGATATTCTGCTGGTTTTCCTGCATTCGTTCGCCTTGTCCTGCGGTTAGACTTTTTTATTCAACTGAAGGTCCCAACCCGCCGCGACATTGCCGCCGGCGGTGCCGTCCGCGCGCTTTTGCTGGACATAGGTCCACTCGACCTTGCCGTAGTTGAAGGAGAGCGATTCCGAAGGTTCGCCCCCACCGCCGCCGTTGGATATGGAACTGATGATGCAGTTGGTCAGCTTGTATTCCATGTATTTCACCTTGTCACCACCGGCACGGCAGAGTTCGAGAATCACGGACTTGACGTGCTGGCCGCCGGCGCAGGCGAGCGCCAGCTTGGGTGTTGCCATGTCCAGGGTCTTTACAATGGAGAAATCCTGGAAATTAGCCCGCTCATGGCTTGCCCCGCCCGACGAACTGGCGGAGGCCGACGCCGGCTGGTGCGCCCCCCAGCTGTAAGAGAGCACCTCTATCCAGTCCTTGTGCTTGTCGTCCGTGCTCTCTCCGGTGATTCCTTCAATCTTCAAGAATGCGTCAAATGCCATCTTTTTATCCTCCTTTGTTTGATGTTTAACCTCCAGGGGGAGACCCCATGAAGATCGCTTAGTGGACAACGGAAAAACGCCCTGTTGAACCGTATCATCCGGATACCGTCCTTATCCCTTTGCCGGGGGAGGGAGGTTTGCCACCAGTCTGAGCGATATGGTCAGTTCATCAAGCTGGTAATGGGGCTTCAGAAAAGCCACGGCCCGGTATGCTCCGGTTTTGCCGGGGATTTCACTGACATCTATCCGCGCCTCGCGGAGCGGGAACTTCGCCTTCATATCCTGGCTGGCATCGTCATCCAGGAGGACATAGTTGCTGATCCAGCGGTTGAGAAAATCCTCGGCGTTCTTTCTGGTCATGAAACTGCCGATCTTGTCCCGCATGATCGATTTCAGGTAGTGGGCAAACCTGGAGACGGCCATTATGTACTGTAGCTGGGAAGAGAGTCTCGAATTGGCGTTTGCGGAGTCCGTATCGTATACCTTCGGCTTGTTCGCCGTCTGGGTGCTGAAAAACGCCGCGTAATCCGTATTCTTGCAATGGACCATGGGTATGAATCCCAGGTCCGCGAACTCCTTCTCGCGACGGTCCGTGATCGCGATCTCAGTGGGGCATTTGAGTGCCACGTCCCCCTCATCGGTCTTGAAGGTATGAACAGGGAGCCCCTGGACAAGCCCTCCCCCCTCCACGCCCCTGATGGCGGCGCACCAGTGGTACTTTGCAAAGGCGTCTGTAAGCCTCGCCCCCAGCGCGTAGGCAGCGTTCCCCCAGAGGTATTTGCTGTGGTCGGTGCCGTCCACGTCTTCCTCGAAATTGAAGTTTTCCACCGGGACGTTCGCCTGCCCGTACGGAAGGCGCATAAGGATGTGCGGGAGGGCGAGACCCACGTACCGCGAGTCTTCCGAATCCCTGAACGACTTCCACTTGGCATACTCCACACTCTGGAAAACCTTGGCCAGGTCGCGCGGCCCCCCCAGTTCGGTAAAGGTGTCCCAGTTGAACATCGCCGGCGAAGCAGCCGAAATAAACGGCGCATGGGCCGCTGCCGCCACCTCGGATATTTTTTCCAGCAGAGTCAGATCCTGGGGGTGATTGCCGAATTCATAGTCCCCAAGCAAGGCGCCATAGGCCGACCCGCCGAACATCCCGAACTCGTCTTCGTAGATCTTCTTGAAGAGGGTTGACTGATCGAACTCGCTCGCCTTTTCCATATCCTTCAACAGGTCCTTCTTGTTGACGTTCAGCACCCTGATCCGCATCATCTCACCGGTTTCACTCTGCTGCACCAGGTAATTGAGTCCCCGCCAGGATGACTCGAGTTTCTGGAAGTCGGGGTGATGCATGATCACGTTGAGCTGCTGCGAAATAAGCCTGTCGATCTGGGCTATCCTGGCGTTGATCATCAGCTCGGTGTCCTTTGAAACGGTCACGCTCCCGTCCATCACCTGCTTGACGAACTCACCGAGCACGTCTTTCGCCCACCCCTTCTGACTCTCGTCACGCGCCATCCGCCCTTCCTGGAGTATCTGATCAAGAAGGCTCACCTCCCGGGTCTCTTCCTGCGCCTGTTCCGTCTGTTGCTGTTGGTCCTTCTCCTGCTCTCCCATACTCATCCCCCCTTTTATTCTTTGGTTTCCTTGTCCGATGGGTTTATCACTCCGGTCTCCTGCCCGAGCTTCTGCAGAGAATCGGTGTTGGCCATGACCTCCTGAAGGAGTTCATCCAGCTTGTCGTTCCCATCCAGTTTGTTCAAAAGATCGGAGAGGCGGCCCCGCGCCTCGACCAGCTTCCTGAGTGGGGTAACCTGCTGAGCTACCTGTTCGGGATGGAAGTCATCGAGGGATTTGAAGCGAAGCTCTACCGCCAGCTTCGAGTCGTCTCCAGTCAGCTTGTTTTCCACCTTGAAGGCGGCGCGAGGCTTCATGGCCGCAAGTACTGTGTCGAAGTTGTCCCGATCTATCTCCACGAACTTCCTGTCCTTCAACTTTGGAAGCGGGTCCTCCGGTTTGCCTGAGAGATCCGCGAGTACACCGACAACGAATGGGATCTCCTTCATCTCGATGGCGTCACCCACCTCCACATCGTACGTTATCTGCACCCTGGGGGCCCTGACCCTGTCGATCTTGTGCTGCAGACTTTCTTTCTTTGCCATCTCTTTCCCCTCCCTTGCGAGATTTATTTCCTGTAAACAAGCGCCTTTGTAACATCCATGGTGCATATCCTCTTAAATAGCTCATTCCCTCTTGATATATTCTCGTCAGCGGGTTCTCCGCTCATCAGACACTGATAGAGCGCCTCAAGCACCTCGGCTATCCAGAGCGGCGATTCCCAACGTTCCAGCTGAAGCTCGGCGATCATCGCGTGAAGCTGTTCCACGATGGGGAGCGCCAGGTCCGGCCTCTCCGCCTTCAGGCAGAGTTTCGCAACCAGGAAGCGATAGCGGTTCCGTCCCCTTTCCGAAGGCTGGCTATTCGAGATGGAGAGAAGCCAATCCAGAGCCTCCCTGAACCTCCCCTCCGCTGTTCTCCGTAAGGCCTCCTCCCATATCGCCTCCTCCTGGGACGGCGTCTCCGCAATCGGTTTCGACGTGGGAATGTTGAGTGGCGGGGAATCCGCCGAATCCGAAACCGTTGGTTTTGTTGCCACGGAGAGCGGTTTATCCACCGCTGCCGCTGCATCCACAGCGGACGACGGCACGGATGGGGCTGGATGCTGCAAAATCTCCTTGTCAATCACCGCGGAGCTCTCCGCTGGGGAGAACCTGCGGACCAGGCGCTCGCACTCATCTATGACCTCCCCCAGATCCGACAGCCTCGGGGCATCGTTCCCGAATTTTTCGTCAACGATCGCATCCAGCTCCTTGAAGGCATCCCGGCAGAGTGCCAGATCATCGGCAAGCGCCCTGAAAAAAACAGGTGATGTTCTGGCGACAGCGGCATCGAACTCCTCGGCAGGGATCCTCCCTTCGGCCAGCAGTTCGTCACGCCTCCTTTTCTTCTGCTCATCCAGATCGCCGTATTTGTTTTTCGTCTCCGCTTCGGAGCCCACCTCGCGTGATTCCTGCCATTTCAGAAGGGAGTAGCCGGCGGTCGTGCCGGGCTCCGTCAAGGAGACCTGTTTGACCGTGTAACTTACCTTGTCATTGAGGAATTCGAAGGAAGCAATCCTGTATTCAAGGTCCCCTTCCTCCACTTCGGGGTAGAGCGTGTCCCAGAATATCTCCAGAAGTCCCGCAATCACCCTGAGCCCCTTTTCAAGCCCGCTGAACCCCTCGATCATTACCAGCGACTCGGCAAGCCATGCCGCGATCTGAAGGTCTTTGCTCTTCTCTTGCAGAGCATCCAGGGTGAGGGTAAAGACCTTTTCCCAGTCCGAGGACTTGATCTCCCGTTGCCAATCGCCCAGGTCGAGGGGGTCTTCGGCCCGCCTCGCCTCCTTGATGTCATCGTAAACCTGCGTGTAACGCAGATCCTCGCCGGAGGGTTTTTCTCCGGGGATCGGCGCCAGCAT
>JBGQDJ010000309.1:0-4151 GCA_041495805.1 Geobacteraceae bacterium | reverse complement strand
GTGTTTTCCGAGTCCCTAATCATTCTCTTTGCCGCTGGCCGCCATCCCCGGCAAGGAATGCCTCCATGGCGGCGTAGGTCTCCGCTGGGCGCTCCTCATGGGGGTTGTGTCCGCACTTCTCGATGATCTTCATGCACGAGTTCGTCAAATCTTCATGTAACCTCAAGCCATGCTTCAGTTTGACGATGCGGTCCTGCTCCCCCCATATGATCAGTGCCGGAATGGAAATCTTCCGGTACTGATCACCGATATTTTCATATAGCTCCGGGTTGATGCACCTGATGGTGGCCCTCAGTGCGTACGCAAGCCCCCTGCCGCGAAAATAGAGCAGATAACGCTCGAACCTCTCCGGGGTGATCGCCGACTTATCGTAAAAAACCATGTCCATGGCCCTTCGCACCATCACCCGCGCCGGTATCAGCCTGAAGAACAGCGGTCCCAGTAGCGGGATCTTAAGCCTGCGGAAGAATTTGGGGAGCCTCTGGGGATATGCGGCGCTGTCGATGAGGACGAGCTTTTCGACTGTAATTGGATCACTCTCGCTCTGCATCTGCATGCAGGCGCGAAGGGCTACCCCCCCTCCCAAGGAGTGGCCGATGAGAATGACCGATGAAAACCCCAGTTCCCTGATGAAGGCCCGGACCATGACCGCCTGCTCCTCGATGGCATAGGCGCCGTCCCTCGGCTTTGCCGAAAGTCCGAACCCCTTCATGTCGAGGAGGAAGATGCGAAAACGGTCGGCCGGGAAGAAGTGGACGATGTCGCTCCATGTGCTATGGGAAGCTGCGAAGCCGTGCAGGAAAACGAGTACTAATGGACCGCTGCCGCCTGTCTGGTAATGGATGGGAATGGAGCCTTTGTAGTTAAAGAATCTGCTCTCAACGTGCATTGGATATTCTCCTGGAAAGCTTTTGCAGAATATAGGTCAAGTTCCACACTCGGTCAAGGAAAAGCAATCTGCTTACCCTGCCTGTAACTGCCGCTCAAGTTCTTCAAGTTTCGCACCTTGACCATCATATCCGTATGTAGTAACGTACAGTTTCATTCATAGTGTTTCCGTGCAGGTTGGGTAAGCCACAAACAGAATGAGCATGGGCGCGGCCAGGCCCGGAAGAAATAATGGGGATGTGGGGAGGGCGTCATGGGCGGGAAGGTAAAGAAGAACCGGCAAAAATTTACGTTTAGCGATTATAGGAGCTGGCCGGATGACGAGCGCTGGGAAATAATCGATGGCGAGGCGTACGCAATGACCCCTGCTCCGTCATTGAGGCATCAAAAAATTCTCGGAAATCTTCACCTGAGATTTGCCGGCTTCTTTTTCGGAAAAGCCTGTATGGTCTTCATAGCGCCTACCGACGTTGTTCTTGACGAAACGAATGTCGTCCAGCCCGACCTTCTGGTGGTCTGCGACAGGAACAAGATGACCGACGCCAACATCAAGGGCGCGCCCGACCTGGTGGTCGAGGTCCTTTCCCCTTCCACCAGCCTGAAGGATAAAAGGGAGAAAAAGGCCCTCTATGAGCGATTCGGCGTGCGGGAGTATCTCCTGGTCTATCCGGAAGACGCAATCGTTGAGCGGTACACACTTGCCGAGGGGAAGTACGCTGTACCCGATATCCTCAACTGGGATGAGCGCCTCACGTCCACCGCATTTCCCGATCTAGAAATCAATCTGTGGGAGATCTTCGAGAAGGAATTGCCACGGGAAGAAGACCATCCGGCTCCTCCTCAATAGAAAGCCACAGAGAGACCCTCTGTCATCACCATCCCGGCCGGGTGGTCGCTCACTTTCAACTCCTCCATTATTCTCAGCCAGAGAATGAACAGCTGATACGCTGTCAGACTATCAAACATCTCTTCCATCGCTACCCTCCCTGGTTCTGCATCATCCGACGCCTGTAACCACTATTCAAAAACATGTTGCTCCAGAAATTATATTATAGTATAGTTTCTATAGAATAGTTTGCTGCTGAAATTGGAGAGAAGATTATGTCCCAAACCCTTCCCGTGACAAAGACCGGCAACAAACCGACATCGCGCAAACGTCAGCACAAGCTCGTGAACGCTGACCAGAGCGCTCCCGCGCGCCAGTCAGCCGATAAGGCTGCGGTCATCTCCAAGGCGGTGATCAACGCGGCGGATCTCCTCGACTTGTCCCAGGCGAGGCTCGCCCAAATCCTCGGGATAAGCAGATCAACCGTTTCGCGCCTACATGCGGGGATTTACCTCCTTTCTTCGGAGAAGAAGGAATGGGAGTTCGCAGTACTTCTGGTCAGGCTGTTCCGTTCGCTTGACGCGATAGTCGGCGGTATCGCGGAGGACGCCAGGTGTTGGCTGGGCAGCAACAACCACGCGCTGGCCGACAAAAAGCCGGTTGATCTCATTGTCTCTACGGAGGGACTTGTCCGTGTCGTCAACTATCTGGACGCCAGACGCGGTATCATCTGAGGCCCGGCATCGCTTGGAAATCGTCTGGCGAATAGTCGAGTCGCAGCATACCGCTTCAACCATGAAACTCGTGGACACCCTCGCGGAGCAGGACCTCCTCGAAGATATAATCGAGGAGAGCAAACCTCCGGTCCCTCCTGAAGCAACAGATCTGGACTATCTGCTGGCGACCCCTTTCCGCTATCTTCCCTTTCCGCACGGCTCCAGGTTTCGTTCCCCTTCCGATCCGGGTGTCTTCTATGGCGCTGAGTCGGTACGGACCGCCGCGGCCGAGGTGGGATACTGGCGGTGGATATTCCTCCGGGAGACGGAAGGACTCGACCGTCTTGGTCCGGCGACCCACACGGCCTTCAGCGTCCCGATCCACGCCATGGCCGTGGAACTCCGTACTCCTCCCTTCGACCGCGACTCCGCGGACTGGACCGACCCTCACGACTACGCAGTGACTCAGGCCTTTGGCCGGGTGGCGCGGGAGGCGGGGATCGAGGCTATATTTTACCTTTCCGTGAGGGCCCCTGAGCAATCGTGGTGCGCCGCGCTCCTGACGGCCAAGGCCTTTGCGGCAAAGCGCCCCGACAGGGGAACACAGACCTGGCATCTTCTGGTAACGCGGGATGAGGCAATCTGGCGGCGGCAATCCGGCGGGACTTTCTCCTTTCAGACTTCACAATGGATCTGAATGCCATTTTCGCAAGTTACAAATGCTGCCTGTCTCAACTCCGCCTGCTTATTAGATAACTTACGCCTTGCTTCACAAACTTCTCATTACGTTTTTAATAGTTGTTGACGAGTCGCACGCTTGTGGAGTAATAAGAGTTCATTCATTGCAATTGATTAAAAGCCTTTCCGGGGGGATGCAGTATATTGAACCGCTGGAGTCATGGAGTATGAAAAAAGGCCGCTTCGGTCAGGCAAGGGCTGCCGGTGGACATTGGGACAGGGAGAAGCATGTCTGGTTTGTACGTTATGGGTGCATCGCCGGGACAAAGCTGGAAAAGTTTATAATAGTAGAAACTCCAAAAGGTGACATAAAGTAGGGAAAGTTTATAATAATAGAAACCTGCTAGGTTTAGAATAGTATAAACTTGTTTCTAGTATTATAAACATGTTTATACATCTATAAACCTGGCTCTAACCGGTCAATTACATATGTTGGGTTTTGAAAAACGAGGATTTCATGGACATAAATGCATATGTTTCCAAAGATGGTAAGCTACAGCCTTTTACCCTGAACATTACCAAACCAGAACGAGTGAGCGGCGAAGAATCTCTTGACTTTCGCGAATTCTACTGCATCGTAACAATCCCCACTATGTTCAAGAAACAAAAGGTCATTTATGGAACTGACGAAGATGCGACCTTTGACAACACCTACACTTTCATCAAAGCACTCTTACAAAACTTGGTGCTAGTAGACGAGCATGGTGAGCCTATTGATGTCCCATGGTCTCACATCAAATTGAGCGAAGAACTAGATAACAAAGAAAGAAATGACATAGGAGTCGTCGCGTGTCTGGTAAAAACAGATGGAGCACTTCGGTTAGTGTTTGATGACGTAAAATCAAAATCCAAGACAATCCCTCAGAAATGGACGACAGAGTGCCTATTTACATGGGTTGACCTGGATTTTGAAAAGGTGGTGGGTCACGAACTTACTGACAAGCAATACGAAGAGATTGGCTTCAATTTGGTAGCTA
Source organism: Geobacteraceae bacterium (assembly GCA_041495805.1). Lineage (GTDB taxonomy): Bacteria > Desulfobacterota > Desulfuromonadia > Geobacterales > Geobacteraceae > JBGQDJ01. The sequence continues at coordinate 6 of JBGQDJ010000309.1, read as the reverse complement.
GACTTG
>JBGQDJ010000308.1:0-4156 GCA_041495805.1 Geobacteraceae bacterium | reverse complement strand
TGCGGCGCCATGGTCGGGGCGGGCCTCGGATTTCTCTGGTACAACTCCTATCCCGCCGAGGTCTTCATGGGGGATGTGGGATCCCTTCCACTCGGCGGGGCGCTGGGAACCCTGGCGGTGATAACCAAGCAGGAGATCCTGCTGGTGATCGTCGGCGGTATTTTCGTCATTGAGGCGCTGTCGGTCATCTTCCAGGTCGGATCTTACAAATACCGCGGCAAGAGGATATTCCGCATGGCGCCCATTCACCATCACTTCGAGTTGAAGGGGGTTGCGGAGCCGAAGATCATTGTCCGTTTCTGGATCATAACGATAATACTGGCGCTGGTGGCAATTTCGACGCTGAAGCTGAGGTAGAAGAAGATCAACTTTTAACGACAAACCCTGGACCCTGAACATTCTTATGGATCTCAAAGGCAAGAAAATAGTTGTTGTAGGTCTCGCCCGCACCGGTGTGGCAGTGGCCCGTTTCCTCGCCGAACGCGGGGCACTGGTCACGGTCACCGACATGAAGGACGAGGCGGCCCTCGCTCCTTATCTGGAGAAGCTTGAGGGGCTGCACATAAACCGCGAACTGGGTCGCCACGAGGAGTACAGCTTTCTCACGGCCGACCTGATCGTTGTCAGTCCCGGCGTGCCGATGGAGATCGCGCCGATACTCCTGGCGCGCGCCCGTAAACGCCGGGTGATCAGCGAGATCGAGCTGGCGAGCTGCTTCATCGACGCACCCATGGTCGCCATTACCGGCACAAACGGAAAGACCACCACAACCACCCTGACCGGGGAGATATTCCGGGCCTGCGGCTTCAATACCTTTGTCGGGGGGAATATCGGCAACCCGTTGATCGATCTGGTCTCCTCGGGATCGAAGGTGGAGAGAGTCGTCGCGGAGTTGAGCTCCTTCCAGCTGGAGGGGATCATCAGCTTCCATCCCAGGGTGGCTGTGCTCCTGAACATCACCGAAGACCACCTGGACCGCTATTCGTCATTCCGGGAGTATGTGGACGCCAAGGCGAGGGTTTTCGAGAACCTGACCCGCTCGGACTTTGCGGTCCTCAACATGGACGATCCGCTGGTGGCGGCTTATGCCGGAAAGGTGCGTGGGCGGGCCGTTCCCATGAGCAGGCGTGAAGAGCTGCCACAGGGGATCTTTTACAGGGACGGCAACATTACCTTCCGCTGGGAAGGGAGGGAAGAGCGGTTCCCCACGGCAGGCTACAGGCTAAAAGGGGTGCACAACCTGGACAACATAATGGCGGCGCTTGCAGCGACCCTCCTTCTCGGCTGCGACGCGCCCCGCGCACAGAAGGCGGTTGAGGAATTTCCGGGGCTTCCCCACCGCATGGAACTGGTGGCCACCATAAACGGCATACCATGGTACAACGACAGCAAGGGGACCAATGTGGGGAGCGTGGTGAAATCCCTGGAGAGCTTCGACAGCGGCGTTACCCTGATTGCCGGCGGCCGGGACAAGGGGGGCGATTATGCACCGCTCGCGGAACTGCTGAAAGAGCGGGTTGCACACATGATACTGATCGGCGAGTCAAAGGAGAAAATCAGGAGTGCACTCGGCCACCTGACCGATACCCGCTTGGCCGACAGCCTCGAAGAGGCGGTGGAGCTCGCCCATACTCTCACTACGTCCGGTGGGGTTGTCCTCTTCTCCCCGGCATGCTCCAGCTTCGATATGTTCAGGAATTACGAGGAGCGGGGCGAGCGCTTTGCATCACTGGCCAGGGGTATCGGGGACGGAGGGAATTCGTGAAGAGGATCGAAGGATACGACCTGATAATCCTTCTTATGACGGTGGCGCTCACCTGTTTCGGGATTGTCATGGTCTATTCCGCCTCGTCGGTGATGGCCGCGAAAAAATTCAACGACGGCTTCTATTTCCTGAAACGCCAGGGGGTCTTCGCCATTCTGGGCTTTGCCATGATGGCCATTGCCATGCGGATTGATTACCAGCAGTGGCGGCGTCTCGCGGTCCCTCTCCTGATGGCGTGTCTGGTCTTGCTTGTGCTGGTCTTCGTTCCCGGCATCGGAGGGACGGTCAAGGGGGCATCGCGCTGGCTCAGGTTCCCCGGCTTTAATTTCCAGCCTTCGGAACTGGCCAAGATCGCGCTCATTATCTATATGGCCTACTCCCTCGATAAAAAGCAGGAGAAGCTCAAGTTCTTCTCTACCGGGTTCCTCCCCTACATGGTCGTACTGGCGATAATGATTGCCATTCTTCTGCTCCAGCACGACCTGGGGGCGTCTCTGACCCTCGGCGCGGTCGCCCTCTCCATGCTCTTCATAGCCGGGTCAAGGCCCCGTTACATACTGGGGATGTTTGTCATGGCTGTCCCCTTTCTCTATTACGCGATTCTTACCAAGTCGTACCGGCTTGCAAGGATCAAGGTGTTTTTGAACCCCTGGCAGGACCCGACCAACACCGGGTTCCAGATCATTCAGTCATGGCTTGGCTTCGGCATTGGCGGAATTTTCGGTCAGGGGCTGGGAGAGGGAAAACAGAAGCTCTTTTATCTGCCCGAAGCGCACACCGATTTTATCCTGTCGGTCGTGGGGGAGGAACTAGGCTTCATCGGTGTCATCGTGATCGCGGCAATGTTCTTTCTACTTGTCCAGCGGAGTTTCAGGGTTGCGCTCCAGGCGGAAGACGATTTTGGCCGCTTTCTCGCATTCGGAATCGCGGTGCTGCTGGGTATCGAGGGGTTTGTCAACATGGGGGTTGTCACCGGGCTTCTCCCCACCAAGGGACTTGCGTTGCCATTCATCAGCTATGGCGGGAGTTCCCTGATTGTCTCCCTCTTTGCCGTCGGGGTTCTTCTGAACGTGTCCAGCCGGATACGAGGGACCCAGTGAGGCTCGTTGTTGCGGGAGGTGGGACCGGCGGCCACCTTTTCCCGGGGATAGCGGTGGCTGAAGAATTCCTGGGCAGGGACATTGGAAACGAAGTGCTCTTTGTCGGCAGTAATCACGGCATCGAAGCGAGGATATTACCAAGGCTCGGTTTTCGTCACGAATTTATAGCCGCCACGGGGATCAGGGGTAAGGGTGCTTTTTCAAGGATCAAGGGAGTTTTCATGCTCCTCTACGGCTATGCACAGGCTCGGCGGATATTGAAGGCTTTCCGGCCGGACCGGGTCATGGGTGTTGGCGGCTACGCTTCCGGACCGGTGGTGATGGCTGCGAAGGGGATGGGGATCAACTGTTTCATCCACGAACAGAACGCCATCCCGGGCTTCACCAACAAGACGCTGGCCCGCTTCAGCGACCGGGTCTTCATTTCTCTGGATGAGTCGGGACAGTATTTCCCGAAAGAGAAGATCCTTCTGACCGGCAATCCGATCAGAAAGGAAATTCTGGCTGCATTCGCCCAGGGTGGGAATCCCACTGCCCTATCAGGAACCCGCCTTTCAGAAAGGGGTCCGATAGGGGAGTTCCGCATTCTGGTATTCGGCGGGAGCGCAGGAGCGCACAGCATCAACATGAATGTTATCGCGGCGCTTCCTTTCCTTTCCCGCTTCCGGGAAAGAGTGGCAATCGCCCACCAGACAGGGGAAAATGACCTGGCAGAGGTGCGGGAAGCCTATCAACGAGAGGGGTTCAGGGGGGAGGCGATTCCCTTCATTGACAACATGGCAGGGGCCTATAAAAATGCCGATCTGGTCGTATGCCGGGCCGGGGCAACCACCGTGGCCGAGGTGACCGCCTGCGGCAAGGCATGTGTTTTCATCCCCTATCCCTATGCGGTGGATGATCACCAGCGCCGCAACGCAGAGGCACTGCTGAAGAAGGGAGCCGGCTTCATGATCCTCGACAGGGAGTTGACCGGGGAAAGCCTGGCGCGGCTGATTACGGAGCTGATTGATAACCCGGAAAAGATCGCGGATGCAGGCCGGAACGCACTAACCCTTGCCCGGCAGGATGCGGCGCGGGTGATCGTGGATGAAATGCTGAAGGAAGGCAGGTAGAGGTAAAGGTAAAGGTAAAGATTAAAACAAAGATTTTCTTTACCTTTACCTGTGAGCGTAGCGAACGAATACCTTTACCTGTTTCAAAAGCTGCGAGCGGAGCGAGCTTATGTACGGGAGAATAGAGAAAATTCACTTCGTCGGGATCGGCGGAATCGGCATGAGCGGCATTGCCGAGG
>JBGQDJ010000307.1:0-4157 GCA_041495805.1 Geobacteraceae bacterium | reverse complement strand
CGAGACCCTGAACGCCTTCCAGGAATACCATTGGCCCGGCAACGTGCGGGAGTTGGAAAGTGTTGTAGAGCGTGCAATAATCACCAGCCAGGGGAGAGCCCTTCAGGTATTGGACCGGTTCGATACGTTACACAAGACAGGGGAAGAGTCGGGGGAGGAGGTCAGGGCCCTCGCCGAGCTGGAGCAGGATCACATCCTCCAGGTGCTCCGGAAAACCGGCTGGCGAATCGAGGGGCAAAACGGGGCGGCGGTGCTCCTGGCTCTCAACCCCAGCACCCTTCGCGCCCGGATGCGGAAATACGGCATCCGACGGCAATTGTAACTGCCTGTTAAGGCTGAAGACTGTTGGAAATATCAAGCGTAATTATTGAGTTCATGATCCGTCATCCTTCAGCTTTCAGTCGTCAGCCTCAACCCCTGAGCTGCTCCGTCACATATGGCAGTTATGCTAAATATGGCGGATAACTCTGACGGTTTTCCCTTCCCTCCACGCTCCCCCCATCGCAGCCTTAGTTTAAATCCCTATGATTTCAAAGTGTTAAAAACTATTTTTACCAACACAGCTCTTGGTACAACCTATGCTATTAACATTGTGTGAGTAAAAATCAAATATTCTACTTTTTATCTTCGGCGGTGGTGGCTTCTACTGGACCAGGCGGGGCCATTAGCCACACATAAAATTAACTGCGGCAACATATCGGTAGTCAAATCGAAATTCTAAAAGAGGAATACCATGAAATCAAGTTCGAAGGATCAAGTGGAAGGAAAGTTTCACGAAGCAAAGGGGAAGGTTAAGGAAATGGCCGGACAAATCACCGATAATCCCAAGTTGGAAGCTGAAGGTACCGGTGAGAAGATAGCCGGCAAAGTTCAGGAAAAGATCGGCGAGGTCAAGAAGGTTTTGGGGGGGTAGCAGTGCGGCTTATCGTGCAGTAAAGAATCGGACGGCGATCGAGTAGTCCGATTCCAGGAGATAAGAGACTGTATGATCACTGCCGGCTGGTATGGTGAATCAATAGGCGACAGTGGAAACAAACAATCAGAAAGGAGGATCACATGTTGTGGACAATTGCCGTAATACTGATCATTCTCTGGTTACTGGGGCTGGTGAGCAGTTACACGATGGGAGGTCTGATTCACATCCTGCTGGTAATTGCCATCATTGTATTGATTTTCGGGTTCATCGGGGGACGTAGATCCTGACAGTGCGCGCGATATTATGAGCGCCCAATTCAGGATTGAACTCAGCAGTCGTGAATTTTGAGCTTTGCATGTCATCAATAATTTTCACATGGACGGGGTAAAGGGTGAAACCATGGCGCAGATCAAGGTAATCTATAAAAATCAATCAAGCGGTACGATAGAGGATTCCTTTCTTGGCAGCCTGATTGAGAAGGGAGAAATAGTTGCCTATTGTAGTTCCACCGAGTGGTTGGGAGTCAAAAACGAACTAACATGCGGGGTAAAAGAGGATCAATCAAACGCGCAAAACGGGAGGAATATACATCAATCTGCTGGGAATTAAGGAAATTTCAAGACAGATAAAATTCAGAAAGGAGAATCGCATGTTGTGGACCGAAAAAGAAAGGAGGGATAATATGTCAAACGATGAACATGGAACATGTGCAGGCACGCTGTTTCTCTCATTCCTCGCAGGTGCGGCGGTGGGCGCGGGGCTGGCGCTATTGTATGCGCCGAAGACCGGAAAGGAGCTACGGGAGAAGATTAGTGATCTGACCGATAATGCCGTCTGCAAGATCAAGAACTGCGCCACTGAAGCCCAGGAAAAGATTAAATCCACCATCGAATGCGGCAAGGAGGCGATGAAGGAGAAAAAGTCGATCCTCACATCGGCCATCGAGGCTGGTAAAGAAGCGATGGAACGGGAAAAGGATAAATACAGGGACAAGGAGGCGTAACACGCCGCCTTGTAATAAGAGCAAAAAGCCCACCTCCGTGGGCTTTTTTTGTGGATCAGCACAGAATTGATAAACGACAACTCTGGGTATTTCATTAGCGGGCTTGATTCTAACGTTGGAAGTCAATTTGCGAGTTTTAGCCTTCAGCCTTCAGCCTTCACTCTTCAGCCTCAACCCCTAAGCTGATACGTCATATATGGCGGTTATGTTAAATGTGACGGATACCGCTGACGGTTTTTCCTCCACCCTACTCACTTTCTTTCCATTTTACCCTGTACATTCAAACCGTTGCACCGGCATTCCTCGCAGCTCTTCCCTGGCATGTTAGTTGCGATGTACTTCTTCATAGGAACATGATCACTGTCGTGTTTTCCGCAAAATCTGAGTTGCTAACAAAAGATTATTAACGAGGAACGCAAGCACTTTATATGACTGTCTGAGGCAAAAAAGAATCTTGCGTAGATGGTTATCATACAACAGGGGAGTCGCCCCACTAAACAAGGAGGATAAAATGGCATGCAAAGTTGTTGAATCTGACGGCAAGAAGGAGTGTAAAGTCGAAGCTCACAATGAGCATATTTGTTTCCTTAAAATGAATAGATTGGATGACATTCTCGCGCGTGTTACCGACAAACCCACGGTCGAATGCAGGCATTGCGGCGCCAAGGCGAATAGCATGGAATATGTCTGCGCCGCCAGCCTGGAAGATGATGCGCCTTGTGTGGAAGGCGGCCACGGTTCTGTCGATCTGGAAGAAGTCGGCAAGCCGCACGAGGGTGGGAAGGCAAATAAGCCATAGCCGCGGATAGCAGTTAAGACCCGTAACAGAAGTATTGGTAGTGGTAAGACGTATCCCGCACGGATGCGCCGTGGAGTAGAGAATGCCTTCCCTCCGGCGCATACGTCATAAAGCTCTTCCAAGGAACCAGACGACATGAACACAAAATCAAAGGCATATCTCGTGGGTGGCGGTATCGGATCACTGGCCGCCGCAGCCTTCATGATCCGCGACGGCAACCTCCCCGGCGGAAATATTTCGATCCTCGAAACGGCCCCCATCATGGGCGGAAGTCTGGACGGCGGCGGAGATCCAGCGGCCGGGTATTCGCTGCGCGGCGGACGGATGATGACGACCGACAACTACGAATGCACCTGGGACCTTTACAAATCGATTCCCTCACTGAACAACGAAGAGAAAACGGTGTTCGACGAAACCGTGGAGTTCAATGAGAAACACAAAGCTAATTCGCTGGCGAGGCTCGTTGACAGCCGCCGCGCGAAGGTCCCGGTGACTTCCATGGGTTTCTCCATGCATGACCGCAGCGAATTGCTGAAACTCAGCCGGACCGATGAAGATACCCTGGCCGCAAGCTGCATCACGGACTGGCTTTCGCCCGATTTCTTCGAGACTGAATTCTGGTACATGTGGTCCACCACATTTGCTTTCCAGCCCTGGCACAGCGCCGTTGAATTCAGGCGTTACCTGCATCGCTTCATGCTCGAGTTTTCCCGTATTGAAACTCTTGCGGGGGTAAAGCGAACTATCTACAACCAGTATGACTCCCTGGTTCTCCCCTTGCAGGCCTGGCTCGAAGCCCAGGGCGTCCATCTGGTCATGGATTGCAAGGTGACAGACCTCGATCTCAAGACAGAAGACGGCAAGTTGAGCGTAACCGGCATCCATTGCCTGCGGCAGGACAAAAGCGAAGTGGTTGCCGTGAGTGACTGCGACCTTGTCTTCATGCAAAACGGCTCCATGACCGATGATTCCAGCCTGGGTTCTATGACGAGCGCACCCGAAAAGCTGACCAAAACAGATAGCGGCGGCTGGACACTCTGGGAAAAACTGGCGGAGGGCCGACCGCAGTTCGGCAATCCCGCGGCCTTTAACAGATGCATAGCGCAGTCCTATTGGGAGTCGTTTACCGTCACCCTTAAGAACCCCGAGTTCTTCGACAAGATGATTCAATTCAGCGGCAATGAGCCTGGTACCGGCGGCCTGGTGACGTTCAAGGACTCGAACTGGCTGATGTCCATTGTGCTGGCCCATCAACCTCATTTCCCGAACCAGCCTGCCAACGTGCAGGTGTTCTGGGGGTACTCACTGTTCCCGGACCGGGTCGGCAATTTCGTTCCGAAACCAATGGCAGAGTGCAATGGCGCCGAGATTCTGCTGGAACTCTGCAGTCACCTGCGATTCGATCAGGAGACCATTGAATCGGCCAACTGCATTCCTTG
>JBGQDJ010000306.1:0-4158 GCA_041495805.1 Geobacteraceae bacterium | reverse complement strand
GATTAGACTCCTATGTCAAAATCAATTTTATTATCAGCACTCTTCCTTTTGCTTCTATCCCATGCTCTTCCTGTATTTGCCGACCAGTATGATGATTGCGTAAAAGGGTGCAATGAGAATTTAGCGCCATGCGTTGCCCAGGCCAGGCTTAATGCCGGTAATATTCAGGAAGAGCAGGATACTGTCGCCGCCTGCGAAAAAAGCAAGTCGGATTGCACCAAGGCGTGTAGTGATGCAGAGGCAAAGCCCCAACCGCCGCCCCAGGAACAGCCTCAAAACCAGTGACCAGGTCTATTCGATAACGGCCCATAGCCCTTACATTCAATAACAGCGGCGCTCTACAGGGTGAACACATAATATCTTCAGATGACCCCAGCAAAATTCTGTTTGTCACTCCTCCCTATCATTGCGGCGTGGTGGAAATCGCCGGTCGCTGGATACCGCTCAACTTCGTCTACCTGGCCGGCGCCGCCCGTCACGCGGGTTTGACAGCCGATATCTACGATGCCATGAGCAAAGATCATGGCTATCCCGAGATCGAGAAGAGGCTCCGCGATTCAAATGCCGACTACGTGGCCACCACCGCCGTCACCTCGACTATCAATGACGCCATAAAGACCCTGGAGCTTGCGAAGAAGATCAACCCCGACACGGTCACTATTCTCGGCGGCGTGCATCCTTCATTCATGTATGAAGAGGTCCTGAACTCCTCTAATGCCGTCGATTATATCGTCGTTGGCGAGGGAGAGATCAGCTGCTGTCAGTTGCTCACGGCACTGGAGGCAGGTGGAGACCCCGCAGCAATACCCGGCCTCGCTTTCCGGCGGGGTGACGCAATTGTCAAGACTCCCAAGCGTCCCTTCATGGAAAGCATTGACGACCTTCCTGCGGCGTGGGACCTGATCGATTGGCAAGATTACACGTATAACTTCATCCCCGACTCCCGGCTGGGGGCAATCAGCACCTCGCGCGGCTGCTGCGGCCACGACTCCATTTTCTGCACGCAGCAGAAATTCTGGGAGAATACCTGGCGCGCACGCGATCCAAAGAAAGTGGTCGATGAACTGGAGTTCCTCTACACGACTTTTCAGGTTAATGTATTCCTGATCACCGACGAATATCCGACCATGGACCGGGAGCGGTGGGAAACCTTCCTCGATCTGCTCATCTCCCGTGGGTTGCCGATCTACCTCTTGATGGAGACCCGTCCCAGTGATATCATCCGGGACAGGGATATTATCCGGAAGTACCAGAAAGCGGGGATTGTCTACATCTCCATTGGAATCGGGGCGACCGAACAGGGCACACTCGATATGATCGGAAAAGAAGCGGGTGTCGATGAGGCGAAGCAGGCCCTTGATATCATTCATGAAGAGGGGATTGTGACCGAGGCCTCTTTCATGCTCGGATTTCCCGAGGAGACCCCTGCCGGCGTCAAGAGGAGACTGGAGCTGGCCCGGAACCTGAACCCGGACAACGCCAATTTCTTTGCGGTCACCCCCTGGCCTTATGCAGACATCTACGTGGACGTCAGGCATTACATCCGGGAATCGGATTACTCCAGGTACAATCTGGTCGATCCGGTCATCGAGCCGAAGGGGATGAGCATGCTCCAGATGGAAGTTGCCCTGGCGGAGTGTTACCGCAAGTTCTACATGGGGAAGATAATCGAGGTCATGACCATGAAGGACGACTTCAAACGGCGCTACATGATGCGGGCGACAAAGCTGTTCATGGGGAGTCCATTCATACTCAAGAAACTGAGCCTGGGGGTCCTCGGTAAACTGGGGATGAGGCGAGACAGATGAGAGATGAGGCAAAGAGGTTGTAATATGCAGCCCGAAGAGCTGGCAAAAAAAATTGTGTCTGGATATCCCCCAACGGTTGTAGATGTCCGTACCGGCTTCGAATTCCGGGCCGGCCATATTGCCGGCGCGATCAATGCGCCTATCTGGAAGATCCTGATGCGGATTGCGCCGCTTCCCGAGGACAAGCTGTCGGAAATGGTCTTATTGTGTGAACTAGGCCCCAGGGCCGTGATGGGCAAGGCATTGCTTGCTGCTTTAGGTTACCGCAATGTTTCGCTTCTTGTCGGCCATATGGCCGGCTGGCGACGTTCCGGACTCCCGCAGGTGAAATGAATTTTGAAGGATGAGGGATAGGGGAGGTTTTCTCATCTCTCATCAGTTATTGGAGAATAACATGTCTCAATACAGCGGCAGCCAGGGGACGGTACTGATCGTAGAGGACGATCGCAACACCGCCGCGCTGGTGGCGGCGTATCTTGAGCGAGAGGGTTTCTCGACGATGGTTGTCCATGATGGCGGGAAGGCGCTTCAGGCAGCCGGTGAATGTAATCCAGTTTTCGTGATCCTCGATGTCATGCTGCCGAACATGGACGGCTGGGAAATATGCCGGGCACTGCGGAAGGCATCCGAGGTCCCTATTCTGATGCTTACAGCGCGCGAAGAGGAGATCGACAGGGTCGCAGGACTGGCGATGGGAGCAGACGATTACGTGGTCAAGCCTTTCAGCCCCCGCGAACTGGTGGAGCGGGTCAAGGCGATCCTGCGCCGAAGCAGGCCCGTATCCCCGCAAAGCCCGTCCGTCCTTGCTTTCGACGGACTCGAGCTGGATCCGGAGAAGCACAGGGTTGCCCGCGACGGCCGGCCTGTTTTGTTGACATCGTCGGAATACAAGATCCTGCATGCGCTGATGAGTTCACCGGGGAAGGCCTTTTCCCGGGAGGAACTCCTGAACCAGTGCTACCGGCACGGCGAGGCGGTGATCGACCGGGTCATTGATGTTCACGTCGGCAAGCTCCGGCAAAAGATCGAGGACGACCCTTCCAAGCCCCGTTTTATCCTGACTGTGCGGGGCCACGGCTACCAATTCAGCGACGATAGCGGCATCCAGGGGGATAAATGAGGCAGCGTCTGCTCTGGTACTTGCTGATCGGCCACATCGTCCCTATCTTTGGGATCATCACCCTGGTGGTCTGGCGGGCCATCGACAGGCAAGCGGCGAAATATTTCACGGTGCTTACAACCCGTTACCACGTTATGCCGATCGACGACCATCGCGTCTTCCTCGACGCTGTCGGTAATGATCTACTCTGGGGCGTCATCGTCGCGCTGGCGCTTACTCTGTTGATGACTTATCTATTGACCCGATGGGTGCTGCGCCCGCTGTTCCAGCTAACCGAGATCACCAGGAAGGTTGCAGACGGCAACTACTCTGAGCGGGTGAAGGTGGTCTCCAGGTACGAGGTAGGCCAGCTTGTCGATGCCTTCAACCATATGGCCGACAACCTGGAGAAGATCGAGCATCTGCGGAAGAAAATGGTGGCGGACATAGCACATGAGCTACGCACGCCTCTAACCAACCTTCGCGGTTACCTGGAGGGGCTGATCGACTCGGTCGTACCGCCTTCACGGGAAACTTTCCGTATGCTTGAGCAGGAGGTCCTTCGCCTGGTCAAGCTGGTGGAGGATCTACAGCAACTGGCGAGGGCCGATGCCGCCAGGGCGTTCCTTGACCGCAGTGAACTCTCGATCCACGAGCTGCTCCGGCAGATAATGGTTCTTTACGAGCCGAACTTCCAGGAGAAAGCGATCGACGTGCAATGGCGCCTTGAACCCGATAGCGAGACGGTGACGGCTGACCGCGACAAGCTGCTCCAGGCGATTCGCAACCTGGCGGACAATGCCTGGAAATACACCCCGTCCGGGGGGACCGTCACGATTTCAACCCTGCGTGACGCGGACGGCATCAAGACTGTCTTCGCCAACAGCGGCGCGGTGATTGCCCAAGACGATATCCCTTATCTGTTTGAAAGATTCTTCCGTGCAGATCGATCTCGCTCCCGTGATGCAGGGGGCGCAGGCATTGGGCTGGCGATAGTCAAGGAACTAATCGAGGCGCACGGCGGCACGGTCGGCGCCGCGAGCGACGAGAACGGAACAAGGGTCTGGTTTACCCTTCCATATTCAGGTTAATAGGCTGAAGGCTGAAGATAGTGAGCAATTCTTCAGCCTTAACACCTGCCTTTCTTTACCAAATCTTTACAATTACATTATCCTCCCTTTATGTTTCTTTGTTACATTGAACACGACTTTGCATGTCACTGAACTCCATGCGGAGTATGGAACTGCAAAT
>JBGQDJ010000305.1:0-4188 GCA_041495805.1 Geobacteraceae bacterium | reverse complement strand
CTCTGAGGGGCTGCAATACGGCGCAATCGGCACCCCGGAAAAATACTTTCTGAATTGGAAGGAGGACGAACAGGACGACAGGCTCTTCAAGCTGGATAAGTATCTGATCAAGATGTGCAGCAAAGACCGGCTGATCGAGTTGATGCACGACTTTGTCCTTTTTGACGGCGGCATAAAGAAGCTGCCGCGTGTTCATCAGTATATTGGCATAAAGGCGGCCCAGGAGCATGCCCGAGAGCGCAGGGGGGGCATCATCTGGCACACCCAGGGGAGCGGCAAAAGCATCGTCATGGTGCTGCTGGCCAAGTGGATTCTGGAAAACTATGCCCACGCCCGCGTCGCCATCATCACCGACCGGGACGAACTGGACAAACAAATCGAGCGTGTTTTCACTGAAGCAGGGGAGACGATCAAGCGCACCGGTAGCGGCCGGGAGTTAATGAATCAGCTTGGCCAGACCAGGCCGCGCCTGCTCTGCTCACTGGTCCACAAGTTCGGCAGAAAGGACGTGGAGGACTTCGACGCGTTCATAAAAGAACTGGAAGCTGGGCCTTGCCTAACTGTCGGAGAGATTTTTGTCTTTGTGGACGAATGCCACCGGACCCAGAGCGGCAAGCTGCACCGCGCCATGAAGGCACTAATGCCCAATGCCGTATTCATCGGCTTCACTGGCACTCCGCTGCTCATGAAAGACAAGCAGACCACCCTCGAAGTTTTCGGCAACTACATCCACACCTACAAATTCAGCGAGGCAGTCGCGGACGAGGTGGTGCTCGATCTGGTCTATGAGGCAAGAGACATTGATCAGCGTCTCGGTTCAACGGGCAAAATCGATGCATGGTTCGAGGCCAAGACCAAGGCTTTGAACGACTGGCAAAAGGACGAGTTGAAGAAGCAGTGGGGCACGATGCAGAAGGTGCTCAGCTCCAAGTCCCGCATGGACCGGGTAGTGAGCGATATCGTCTTCGACTTCAGCGTGAAGCCCCGCCTTTCCAGCGAGCGGGGCAACGCAATCCTGGTGGCCTCCAGCATCTACGAAGCAAGCAAGTATTTCACTCTGTTTCAGAAAACTCCGTTTAAGGGGAAATGCGCTGTGGTGACATCCTACAATCCGCATGCCCAGGATGTAACGAAGGAGGACACTGGCGAAAACACCGAGACGGAGAAGGAGTTCATCTACGATACCTACAACGAACTGCTGAAAGAGATCGAAGCCAAACCGGGGATGACGAAAACCGAGACCTACGAGGAACGGGCGAAGTCCCTGTTTACCAAGGAGCCGGCGAACATGAAACTTCTCGTGGTGGTGGACAAACTGCTCACCGGCTTCGACGCGCCCCCCTGCACCTATCTATACATCGACAAATCCATGCAGGACCATGGCCTGTTTCAAGCCATATGCCGCACCAACCGGCTGGATGGGGAGGACAAGGATTTCGGCTATATCGTGGATTACAAGGACCTCTTCAAGAAAGTGGAGAATGCCATCGCGGTATACACATCCGAGCTTGATCACAGCACCGGTGGGGCCGATCCGGAAATACTGCTGAAGGATCGCCTGCGCACAGGGCGTGAACGGCTGGATAACGCCCTGGAAGCCATTGCCTTGCTCTGTGAGCCGGTAGATCCGCCCAAGGGGGAACTGGAGCATATCCATTACTTCTGTGGCAACACCGAAATCCCGGAGGACCTGAAAGAACGTGAGCCGCAACGCGCTGAGCTCTACAAGGCGATAGTGGCGCTGGTGCGCGCCTTTGCCAATATTGCCGACGAACTTGAATCGGCGGGATACAGCGAATCTGAGATCAAATTCCTCAAAAAGCGGAACGACCAATACCTGAACTTGCGCGAGATCATCCGCAAGGCAAGCGGCGAGAGCCTCGATATGAAGACCTACGAGGCCGACATGCGTCACCTGATCGACACTTATATCGAAGCCGATGAACCGAGAAAGATTTCGCCCTTCGACGACATGTCACTTCTGGAGCTGATAGTTAAGACTGGCATAGCCGACGCCATCGCGTACCAACTGGGCGCATTGAAAGGGAACAGGGGCGCAATCGCGGAAACCATCGAGAATAACGTCCGAAGTAAGATCATCAAGGAGCACCTGAATAATCCCGCTTACTATGATACTATGTCGGCCCTTTTGGACGAGATCATCGCCGCCCGCAAGGCAAAGGCAATCGAATACGAGGAATACCTGAAACGGATCGCCGAACTGGCAAAGAGAGTGGAGAGAGGGCTGGCCGACGATACGCCGGAGCAACTGAATACGCCGGGACGTCGTGCCATTTATGATAATCTCAGGCAGGGGGTAGCCTCCACTGGGAAGAACAGTGCGGCCACGCCGCCTTCCCCCCACTGGGAGGCGACTAAAAATGATGTACTTGAGCTGGCCATCAAGATCGATGAAACAGTGAAGCAGGTAAGACCCGACGGCTGGCGCGGCGTTCAGGCACGCGAACAGGTTATAAAGGCCGCATTGTATGGCGTATTGCAGGATATTGACGAGGTCGAGCGGATCTTCAACATCATTGATAAACAGAAGGAATACTGATGACCAGGCATATTCAACTTGGGGATATCACGGTGGATGTGATGTTGAAGGAGATAAAAAACATCCATCTCAGTGTGTATCCCCCGAACGGCAGGGTGAAAGTCTCTGCTCCGTTGCACATGAGCCTCGACACGATCCGAGTCTTTGTCATTTCCAAACTGGCCTGGATCAAGCAGCAACAAAAGAAACTCCAGGAACAGTTGCGCGAAACACCACGTGAGTATCTGGACAAGGAAAGTCACTATGTTTGGGGGAATCGCTATCTCCTGAAAGTTATTGAACTTGCTGAAGCACCGAGTGTGGAACTCAGGCACAAACAGATGCTCCTGAAGGTCAGGCCGGGGACTAGTGAAGAGAAGAAACAAGTTATAATGGACGAATGGTATCGGGAGCTGCTTAAAGACGCCGTACCATCAATTATTTTGAAATGGGAAACAATCATGGGGGTGTGCGTGGAGCGCATCTTCGTGCAGCGGATGAAAACGAAGTGGGGTAGCTGCAATCCAGCGGGGAAGAGCATCCGGCTCAACACTGAGCTTGCAAAGAAGCCCCGCGAATGCCTCGAATACATCGTTGTGCATGAGATGGCGCATTTGCTGGAATCTACTCATAATAACCGCTTCATCGCCCTGATGGAGGGGTTATTACCACAGTGGCGGCATTATCGGGAAGAGTTGAACTGGGCGCCTTTAGGACATGTGGAATGGGGCTACTGATGACACACAAATTTTCAATCTGGAATACGGAATAAAACTTCTTTATGTTAAACTCCCACGTCAGTGTAGCTGAATACCAATAAAAAGGCTGAAGGTTCTCCCTTCAGCCTTCTACCTTCAAACTTCAGTCTGTTTTTCTACCTCACCCACTTCACCCGCACCATTTTCTGATCATGGGCCCACAGATAGTGCAACTCTCCCTTGTGGGCCTTGTAGACCTCTTTCCCCAACTTCCGGGCGAGCTTCTCCTCGGTGGTGGACACGGTCAGGATATCTCCCTCCTGGGAAATCTCCATGACCCGCCCTAGCGGGCTCTTTAACCTCGATCTGGCCTCTTCGTTCTTGATGATGTCGAGGATTTCCACTTCGTGCTTCAGCAAATAATCGCCGGAAAAGGTCGAGATCCCGGCAGGCAGGTTGTCCTCCATCCGGCGGCAGGCCGGACAGGTCCCCCGGCGCAGATGGGAATCTTCTTTTAGCCTCCGCGCCTCCGCCTCATCCAGTCTCCAATGCTTGTTCTGATAGACCATGTTGCACCTGCCGCATATCGCATCTTCTTTCATCCCCTTTTTCGGCAGATAGACGTCGGGGCTCCTTTCGTTCCTCTGGCCCGGCTCCTCGAAGGCTATCTTTGACTTCAAAGTCTTCCTTTCGTCATTTCCCATTTTTACCATGATAACTGCCTCCTCTCATCAGAGGATATCTTTCTTCGGTAATTATTATATCACCTTAGATGATCCATACCAATCAGCAATACGCGCCCCACTCCATGCTGTCCATTTACCCATGAAATTTCTCTTGCAGCTTACCCCCCCCGTCCACTACACTGACAATGTCCATTTCCCCATGGAAGATTTGGCCCGGGGAGCTGCCTTGGGAGTTCAAAACACTAGTCGACGGAGGAGGCAATAT
>JBGQDJ010000304.1:0-4207 GCA_041495805.1 Geobacteraceae bacterium | reverse complement strand
CTCCTTGAAGAAAATCTATCAGATCATATCGGCAAATGTTTTGCGCTCTTCCAATGAAAACATCTTTTCAAGGTTCAGCAGCACCAGCAGTCGATCGGCATGATTGATCACCCCTGATATGCATTCCTGATCTATGCCGCCGGTCACTATTGGGGGAGGGGGCTGAATTTCGCTCAATGCAATACGGATGACTTCAGCGACTGAATCGACAATAAACCCCATCAGTTCATTATCCATATCCATAACGATGATCCTTGTCCTGCTGTCGTTTTCCGCCTCGGGGAGATTGAACTTCATCCGCAGTGAGATTATGGGTATAACTTTTCCTCGCAGATTGATGACCCCTTCGATAAAGCCTGCGGTGTTCGGCACCCTGGTGATATTTGACATGCGAATTATTTCCCGCACCTTCAATACATTGATCCCATGCTCTTCATTTCCAATCTTGAAGCTTACCAGTTGTATCCGTTCTTCTTTCATTTCAACGGAATTTGAGGTCGATGCCGCCGTGTTCATAATACCCTCCTGTAAAATATTGTTTTTTTAAATATGTAAAAGCAACCATGTCCTCAGGCATCAAGTCGCGTCTGTTTAACTATTCGGCTTTTATCTCGAAAGATTTAACGATTTTTGCCGGGAAATCGCAAAATGGAGCTTTGCAACTATCTACAGACAGTTTGATGATAGGAAGAGAGCCTTTTCCCAACAGGAGAAAAAGAATTAATAAATTTTCCACAGGCACATTCGGCATACGAATTGCTTAAAGATAAATACCTCAGAATTTTAAGGACTCAGATAAAAATAAATTTATTTGACTTATGTGGTAAAAGGTTTAAAGTCAAAATACAAAAATTATTTTCAGCGTTAGTCACCGAAAAGGTAAAATCCGGGTAACCGGGTGGCACAAAGCAACCTGTCCAGGTATAATTGGAAAGAGGGGCTGTCGAAGTGGCGGGTGTAGTATCTACAGCCTACTGTTTTGACAGTCGGCTTTTTTATTTTTTATTGTCGAAATAATGTATAATAAATGCAGGAGTTGTATCAGGTGTCACAGCATTAAACCGCAACGTTTTTTTGAAGAGAGGGCATTATGAGCAAGGGAAGAATTCTGGTAACGGACGACGATACTCAATCCCGTAAGATTATTACCGCATTTCTAGAATACAAGGGTTACGAGGTGAAAGAGGCCTGCGATGCCGATCAGGCTCTTGATATCGTCAAGGGTCATGACATAGACCTTATTATCACCGACTTCATGATGCCGAAGTGTAATGGACTCGATTTTCTGATCAAGATGAAGAACCTGCGTCCCAAGGCGGTCGTGATTGCCTGCAGCGCCTATGGAAATGCCGCGATGAAGTCCAAGTTGCTAAAATCCGGCGCCTTTTTCTACTTTGACAAGCCGATAGATTTCCAGGAACTGGAAACACAGGTACAGCGCGGCATCGAACATAGCCGCTTGCAGCGTAAGGTCATGATCGACAGACCTGAATACAAAAAGCGTCATGTCTATAAAAATCTTATCGGCGAGAGCAAGGCAATGCTTGCCATATACGAATTGATCGAGAAGGTTGCGGAATCCGACACCACAGTCCTTATCCAGGGAGAATCAGGCACTGGCAAGGAGCTTGTGGCCAGGGCAATACATGATCTGAGCAACCGCAAAAGCAGGAATTATGTGCCGGTCAACTGCGGAGCCATCCCTGACGACCTGATGGAAAGCGAGCTTTTCGGCCATGTTAAGGGCGCATTCACCGGCGCGATAGCCAATCGTATCGGCCGTTTCGAAATGGCGGACAGGGGGACCCTGTTCCTCGATGAAATCGGGGACATGAAGATACATCTTCAGGTAAAGCTCCTGAGAGTGCTTCAGTCCAGGGAACTGGAGGCGGTCGGCGCCACACACTCTAGAAAGATCGATGTAAGATTCATTGCCGCAACCAATCAGAACCTGGAGCAGTGCGTCGAGGATAAGAAATTCAGAGAAGACCTGTATTACCGGCTTTCCGTCATACCCCTCTTCATTCCGCCCCTGAGAGAGCGCAAGGAGGATATCCCGCTTCTGCTCCACAGTTTCCGTGAAAAGTTCAACAAGGAAAAGATGCGCAATGTGACCGGTTTCGACAGCGAAGTCATGGAAATATTGTGCAACTTTAAATGGCCGGGGAATGTCCGCGAGCTTGAGAACTTTGTCGAACGGCAGGTAATCATAAAGGGAGACGGGATGGTGACACCCTATGACCTTCCGGAGAAGTATATGGGGAAACGGATGATGGGCGCAAGCCATGAGCCGATGGCCCTTCCCCATAACGGAATCGACCTGAACAGCGCCATGGAGGAGCTGGAAAACAGACTTATCATGCAGGCCCTGGAAAAGTCCGGCGGGAACAAAAAAGAAGCGGCAGCCCTGCTGCGCCTGAAGCGCACCACGTTCATCGAAAAACTGAAAAAGAAGAAGATATTCAACGATTTCCTGGTTTCAGAGCCGTGTAATGCTCATATATCCTGTTGAGACAAAGCGCGAAGATGGTAGCAGGGTTTCTCCCTGGAACAACCGCGTTGGCGAGGGAAATGCCTTTGCCCGTATACTGGATGCCTCTGTTGAAAAGGGTAGCAGCCCGGGAGAAAAGTCGGGAAAGGTTGCTCTTGCGTCGGAAATCCTCCGCTTGGAGCTGATGCGGAGCGCGGTGTCAATAACAGGCAGCGCACCGGAAACTGCTTCAGCCTCTATTGGCAACACTTTGAAGTCGTTCCTGACAAATTGCGTCGCCAGCTGTCAAAAAGCCGACACGCCTGTCCCGGATTCCTCCCTCCGGGAAGAAATCAAAGATTCCCAAATCGATATTTTGCCCCCTTTGGCCGCTGAATACTCCCCGCTAAAAGCCCAATCGCCGACTTCTTATGAAAATATAATCAAAACGGCGTCAACGCGTTACGGTGTCGAAGAAGGGTTGATAAAAGCGGTTATAAAGATGGAGAGCAATTTCAATCCGAAGGCGGTTTCAAGTGCGGGCGCCAGGGGGCTTATGCAGCTCATGCCCGGCACGGCGGCAGGTTTGGGGGTAAAGGACTCCTTCGATCCGGAGCAGAACATCATGGCCGGCACCCGCTTCCTCAAGGATATGCTCAATAGATATTATGGCGACGTGGATTCCGCCCTTGCCGCCTACAACTGGGGGCCGGGGAATGTGGACAGAAGCCGCGGCGCTTTCCTCCCCAGGGAGACCAGGGAGTACCTGGTCAAGGTCAAGAAGTATTATGCCCAGTATGTTGGGTGAGAAGTAGCCGAGGGATTAACTATTTAGATTTCAGACCCTGTTATGGATTGGATGTTTATTCAAGCCTTTCATTTTCACTACCAGTGAAATGAGGGGCTTTTTTGTGAGTAGGCCTGTATTTCAGGTCCTGGAGGATGCACCGCTCCAGGATGGCGTCGAGAAAGGGCTTCCAGCAGTCAACGCCGGCCATGTTGCCGTCCCGCAGGAACTTCATGAAGCGGCAACCACCGAAGCATTGGGGAAGATAAGCGCACTCCAGGCACTCCTCCCTCTTCCAGACACCGGGGTTATATATATAGACGTTTTCGTCGATGCCGTTCTTCAAGTCCCCCACGCTGAACCCCTCCCGGCCAACGAAAAGCGGACATTTGTAAATGGCGCCGTCAACATTGACGACCATATCGTTGCTGAATTCCACCATGCACCCAACCGGCCCCGGCTTGGGGGTGGAGAAGCCACGTCGCAGGATCTCCTCACTGAGATGAATCGTAGCCTCAGTAAACCACGGCTTGTCAGTGCAGTTACAGGTGCCTGCGTAATCGGGGATTTCAGCTTTGCCGACTCTGCCCATCACCTGGTTGAACTGGACAAGGTGCAGCTTCCCAGGGGTGATCCCGATCTCGATGAGATAATCGAGTAGCCGGGGGAACTCCCGGTAGTTCTCCTGGGTAAAGTTGCCGCCGATCTGCACCTTTGTTACGTCCATGATCTCCAGGATGTTCCTGACGATGGTGTCAAAGGAGCCCTTCCCGGAGACAAAGGGGCGGGAGAGGTCGTGGAGTTCACGCGGTCCGTCAAGGGTGATCTTTGCTGCTCGCAGTCCGAGTTCTTTCAACTCTATGGCGATGGGACGGGTGAGGAGGGTGCCGTTGGTTACCAAGGAGAAATCGAAAGAGAGACCTGCGTTTGCGCACGACCTTCTGAGTTTT
>JBGQDJ010000303.1:0-4217 GCA_041495805.1 Geobacteraceae bacterium | reverse complement strand
CTGTTGGTTATCCGGGGTAGAAATGCGCCAGTACCCTCTGGATGCCCCAGGCCATTGCGATGCAGGCCGGCAGCGTGAGGATCCAGGCCGTCACGATCCTGCCGGCAATGCCCCAGCGCACGGCCGAGAGCCGCTTGGTCGCGCCCACGCCGAGAATGGCCGAGGAGACCACGTGGGTCGTGCTCACGGGAAGGCCGAAATGGCTTGCCGCGATGATGATGGCGGTGGAAGACGTCTCCGCGGCGAAGCCGTGGATGGGTTCGAGTTTCAACATTTTTACGCCGAGGGTTTTGATGATCTTCCACCCGCCGAAAAGCGTTCCTACTCCCATGGCGAGCGCGCAGGTAAAGACGACCCACTTCGGGACATCGAGGGTCTGTATCACGCCGCCGCTCATGAGGGCCATGGTGATGATGCCCATGGCCTTTTGCGCGTCATTGGAGCCGTGACCGAAGGCCATAAAAGCCGACGAAACAATCTGCATCCGGCCGAAATACTTGCCGATGAGTCCGGGCGCGAGGTGGCCGAAAAGATACAGGATCAGTTTCATGAAACAATACCCGATGACGAGGCCGAGAATCGGGGAGACGAGGAGCGACATAAGGATTTTGCTGATGCCGCCGCCGTTCAGGATGGATGCGCCGCCGTAGGCCATGGCCGCGCCCGCAATGCCCCCGAAGAGCGCATGCGAGGAACTGACGGGAAGCCCCATCAGGATCGTGATGATGTTCCATATGATAGCGGACAGCAGCGCGGATATGATCACCGCGTCGGTGACGGCCAAGGGGTCCACAATTCCCGAGCCTACAGTCTTGGCCACTGCCGTGCTGAAGAATGCTCCGGCGATATTCATGACGCCGGCAAGCGCCACCGCGGTCATGGGCGAGAGGACTTTGGTCGATACCACCGTCGCGATAGCGTTCGCGCAATCGTGCCAGCCATTTGCGATATCGAAGAAGACCGCGAGAATAATGATGAGAATCAGGATTTCATGCATATTTAACAACTAAACCTTCAAGGATGTTGGCGACATCTTCCGCCCGGTCCGAGGCGTCTTCCGCGAGCTGGTAAATATCCTTCCACTTAATGATGTAAATGGGGTCGTTTGGGCCGCTCAGGAGTTTGCCGAGCGCGTCCCGGTATTTTCGGTCGATCCGGTTTTCGAGACGGTTTACATCGATGCAGTGCTCCTGTACACGGGCATATTGCTTCGCGCGGAGTTCACGGAGCGCCTTCTTGAGTATGTCCACCGTCATCTGCAGGTCTTCCGCAATGGAAATGAGCTCGGGCGTAGGCTTATCGATTTTGTACACCAGCATTCTGTCCGCCACGGCCCAGATCAGGTCGATGATGTCGTCGATCCTTGATGCAAGCGCATGAATGTCTTCACGGTCTATCGGGGTGAGGAAGGTCTTGTTCAAGTCCTTCATGATATCGTGGGTGAGCATATCGCCTTCCTGCTCGAACTCATAAATGGCTTTTACCTTCTTTTCAAAACTATCGAAATTTTTGAGGGTATCAACAAGCACATTGGCCCCCCGTGAGACATTTTCAAGCGCCCGGTCGAACATTTCGAAGAAGTCTATTTTTTTAGGGAACAAGGCCATGGTTTTTTCGCTCCTTACGGTAAGTGAGAGGAAAAGCGCGCAATTCAGAATCAACGAGCAATGCTGTTTTATCGCGGCTGTTTAGCGGGACTAAATTAGCATAAGCGGGGCATTTTTGCAACTGCTAACTTCATTATGGCTCATGGAGTAATATGCTGATTTTATGAGTAATTTACCAAAAAATGGATATGCATTTACCGAAAATGTATTGGCGGAGGATCAGGGGAGGAGGAGGTGATAAATAATTTGGAAGCAACACTATCCGTCAGGGAGCGCCGGAACGCAGCAGGCACAAAAAAAAGACGGTGAGAGGCTCACCGTCTTATACCTGTTTTCCGCAAAAGCCGGATAATTATGCAATCTTTGTTTCTTTAAAACATTTATCGCACAGCCACATCATGCCGCGAACCTTGCCGGTTGCGGTCATCATCTTTGCCGCCTGCATGGCCTTCCCGCAGCACTGGGGTATGTTCAGGTTTACCAGGGCCTTCTTGGTGGCTGCTTTCGCAGTCTTGCTCATTTCTGCCATCTAACTTCACCTCCGGTTTCATATAGCAAACCTGTGCATTGTAACCATAAATGGGAAAATGTCAAGAATATTTTGCATCGTGGAAAGAGCCCGCCCGCACGGCCGACCTGCGTAGTTACCGAAAACGCACGTTGTTTCTGGTGGCTCCACGCAAGAGACCCCCTGTGCAAGACCCTTTGCTTTGGCTTTGTTTGTGCAAAAACAGAGAAAAGACATGCTTGACATTCCCCGTAACCTTGATATTCTTGTTCATAGGAAGTGCGGTGGACAGCATGACTGAAAGCAATCTAAATTACGAAGAAGATTCACCGGAAAGCATCATCGAGAAGCTGAGGCAGACCTTCAAAGAAGAGGCCTACGAGCTGCTTGCCGAGCTCGAGGCTGCCCTGCTTGAACTCGAGAAAGCCCCCCAGGACCAGGAACTGATCGGTAGGGTCTTCAGGGCCATGCATACGATTAAGGGGTCCTCTTCGGCGTGCGAATTCACGGATATTGCGGCATTCACCCACGAGCTTGAGACCTTTTTTGACCTTGTCCGTAAGGGTAAAATTTCTATTACAAAACAGATCTTCGATCTAACCCTTGCGGCGCGAGACCAGATCAAATCCCTGTTCGATAGCTATTACCGCGGAGGAACGACTGACGAGAAAAAGGAGCATGAGATCCTCGACATGTTCCAACAAATCATTATTGATGCCGACGCTAAGGACGCCGAACCGCCGGACAGCGCCCCGATTTACGAAGAAGGGTGCCTGGACGAAGATACGGGCTACAAAAAGCTGGGAGAAATTCTGGTAGAGCGAGGGGTCGTCTCGCCCGAAGACATACAGCGGGTCCTCTCCAGCCAGAAGCGGTTCGGGGATCTCCTGGTGGAATCGGGATTGGGGTCTCGCGAAAAAATAGAAGCCGCCCTGGCCGAGCAGCAGCGAGTACGGGAGCTTCAGAAAGAGTGCAAGAGGGCGGAAGAATCCACGAGCATCCGCGTGTCCACGGAGAAGCTCGACAGTCTTGTGGGCGTTGTGGGAGAGCTGGTAACGATCCAGGCCCGTCTCAGCCAGACCGCATTGACCAACGATATCCCCGAATTGCGCTTCATCGCTGAACAGGTAGAGCGGCTCACCGGAGATCTTCATGATAAAACCATGAACATCCGGATGCTGCCCATCGGCACAACCTTCAGCAAATTCAAGCGCGTGGTGAGGGACCTCTCCCAGGAATTGGGCAAGGAGATAGACCTCACCACACGCGGCGGTGAGACCGAACTTGATAAGACGGTCATTGAGCGGCTAAGCGACCCGCTGATACACCTCATCCGTAACAGCATTGACCACGGTATTGAGCCCCCGGACGTCCGGGAGTCTCTGGGCAAGCGCCGTCGCGGGACCATCACTCTTTCGGGGGCCCATTCCGGAGCATATGTGCTCATTCAAATATCGGACGATGGTCCCGGGATCGACCGGGAAGCCATCCGGGCCAAGGCCGTGGAGAGAGGGCTTCTCCAGCCGGATGCAACGCCCTCTGACCGGGAGCTTTTCTCGCTCATTTTCGCCCCCGATTTTTCCACGGCAAAGTCGGTGACGGATGTATCCGGGCGCGGTGTGGGGCTGGACGTGGTAAAGAAAACCATCGACGCGCTCCGGGGCTCTATAGAACTCAGCAGCCGACAAAACCAGGGTACGACGATTACCCTTAAGATTCCCTTGACCCTCGCCATCATAGACGGCCTTCTCGTAAAAGTTGCAGACGTGTCCTTTGTGCTGCCCCTGTCGTTCGTTCATGAGTGCCTGGAGTTGACCGGAGATGATAAAAAGAACGCACACGGAAGACACCTCGCGAATGTGCGGGGAGAGATTGTGCCGTATATAAACCTCAGGGAACACTTTTTCATGGAGGGAGAACCACCGTTTATTGAGCAGATCGTTATAACCGAGGCGAATGGAAGCCGGGTGGGTTTCGTGGTGGACAAGGTGATGGGCGGCCATCAGACGGTGATCAAGAACCTGGGGACGTATTTCCGGGACGTGGTGGAGTTTTCCGGCACCACGATCCTGGGCGACGGCACGGTGGCCCTGATCCTCGAT